>DATHNK010000349.1:0-4994 GCA_035486075.1 Bacteroidia bacterium | reverse complement strand
TGTTATTTCAATACTAGCCTTTACACTATATAGAGAACGGTAATTAAGATATTCTGTGTTTTGCAGCGAATCTTTAAATGCGCTTGATAAATTCGGGTGGGCGGCTTCATAATTAGTTACCTTTACCAGTGTATCAACATTAATTGGGTTTATAGCAGTAAAACCTGCCGTAAAAATAACCGGCATGCCAGCTATTTTGCCTTCTGAATTTAATGTGATTTCCAGTCCTTTGATCCTCGCATCTTCCACATTTCTGGATTCAGCACCAAACCAGCTGAACTGAGGCGGGTTTGTGTATGGAACTCCGGCAGGCGGATAGTAACCAAAAGTAAAATCTATAAGATTACTATATACTGTTTGAAAGGCAGCCAAGTCAAGAGAACCAAGCCAACTTCCAAATTTGAATGCCTGATTAATTCCAACTTCAGAACCAAAGGATTTTTCGGATTGTATAGCAGGATTCGGTTTAATAGGTATGCCTGCAACTGTTGTACTTATGTATCTTTCAGCCACAGAAGGAAAACGGAAGCCTTCTCCGTAAGAGGCTCTTAAATGGGTTGCTTTAAATAATTCATAATTAATTCCCGCCCGGTATACAATAGGAGAAGTGGCATTTACGGAATCTTTGTAGGTTTCTTTACGTACTCCTCCGGTCAAAATAAACTTGCCCAGCTTTTTTTCCAATTGAGCATAGGCGGCCAAATTAGTTCCCTCGTGGCTGCCATATAATTGTGCAGCAACTTCACTACCACTGCCCACCAGTCCTACTGTTAATGTAAAGCGATATTTAAAAGCTTTCAGGTAGGTTAATTCGGAATACCGTAATTGCGACCGCGAACCTTTATCGGTTGCACCATAGTCCTCGTTGTCTGAAACAAAATACCTGCCCTGTAAAGAAATTTTACCGCCATCAGGAGTATAATAGGTTATATACGGATCTATAGCCTGGCGGATAAACTTTCCAGGTACCAGGCTGCTGTTACTACCGGTTGGACCTCCCAATGGCTCAAGAATCCCATCTTTATCATCGGCCCATGCCAAGTATGAGCTTTCATTATTATACATTTCACTTATCCTCAAACCAACTATTAATCCATCTATACTTTTAAACCGGTATCGTGCGTTTACAGAGCCTCTTATTCTTTGACTATATGCGCCCTGAAGATAGCTGGTTTCATTGTAAACATCACCGCTGGTTATTAAGTCTAGATGACCAAACTGCTGGCTGTGCATAAAAGTAAATCCCTGGTATCCGGGTGCCTGTCCTGCTTTCCAGGGTACAGAGTCAATTTTCGGGTTACCGTATATTCCTTCAAATACGTTAATGGTTGTTTGAGGTGTGGGGCCCGGCATTGTGGTTCGCAAATTTATTACTCCGTCTAATGCCGATGAACCATAAAGCACTGAAGACGCTCCTTTAATTACCTCCACCTGCTGAACCTCTTCAATTGGTAGAAAGTCCCATATAGCGTCGGCTGCATCCGCAGTTAATTCCGGCAAACCATCAACTAATACCAAGACACGGCTTCCGGCACCATAAGTCCAACCACTGCCACCCCGGATGTTGGCTTGTCCGTCGTATGTAATATCCACCCCTGATAAATTATTTAGCGCCTCATCAACTTGCACAGAGCCACGATCTAAAATGGTTTTTGTTTTTAAGACATCCATGGAGACATTTTCCTGGGCTAAATTTTTTTCATACATGCTGGCACTTACAACTACCGGGTTTATATCCTGTTCGAGCGAAGGCATTGTAGCATTCAGTACGATAGTATCTCTATTTACTGACAGGTGTTTCATTATATCCGAATAACCGAAATAAGTAATGGTAATCCTATGCTCTCCTTTGGGTATTTGTAATTGATATCTGCCATAATTATCTGTGATCGCACTGTAGTTACTATCTACCGCAATTATAACGCCCGGCAATTTTTCTTTGGTAACCGAATCGGATATAACACCTTTTAAAATGCTTTGGCCCTGGGTGAAAAAAGATGTAAGAACTAAAAGAAGGAAGCAAATAGATAGACCAACTTGTTTAATAGTAATGGGTTTATGCATGAATACAGTGGGGTTGTTTATTACTCAATAATAGGAACAAATATATAGATTTTGAAATAAGAGGCATACCCTAAAATCACAATTTTGTTTTTGGACAGCCTAGCGTTGGATTAAATACAAATAAAAATATATCTTTGTACCACTAAACAAATAAACTTTACATGAAAAAACTTACTTTCTTATCAGGAATAGCGTTAATTGCCGGATTCGCAGGATTTCAATCCAACGTATCAGCACAAATTACACTTGACCAATCGGATTTACCATCCGTTGGGTTCTCTGTTGTTATAGATTCTGATGGAGTATCAAAACCATCACCCGGGGTTACAAATACCTCGAGCGCTCAAAACTGGGATTTTTCCGGTTTGCTGAAACAAAAATCTAAAACAGATGTATTTATGGCTCCAACATCCACTAAATACAGTGGTGTATTTACAACGGCAAACCTTGCCGATTCTACAATTGGAGGAAACGGATATAATTTTTTTAATATCGGTGCCACTGATTTTACTGTTGTAGGGGCTGAAGAAGTTGTTTCTTTTAGCGGAAATAGTCTCCAAATTGAGATTAACCTTAATCCTACCTTCAACCAAAGCGATCTGCCTGCTACCATTTCTACAAATAACACTGCAAATGGAACGGCCTATGGTACCGAAACAATAACTAAAACATTTTCAGTAGTTATTACACAGGAAAGGGTTTCTACTACTATTATTTATGCTGATACTGTAGACGCTTATGGGATGATGAAAATGCCAAATGGGGGTAATTACAATGTTTTAAGACAAAAACACCATGAAGTAGATATTGACAGCATATTAGTATATAATTCAATTAACAGTACCTGGAGCTTTTTGGAAAGAATTATTACCAATAAAAATCAATATGATTGGTATGCTAAGAGTGTTGGCTATATTTTAGCCGAAGAAGATATGAGCCCTACTTTTGATACAATAGTTGATTTAATGTGGGATACCACTGCAGCTTTACCATCAGCTATCAACGAAATCAGCATTAAAAATAATGTGAATATATTTCCTGATCCTGCCAACAACCAGGTTAACTTTATCACCGGTGTTAAGCAAGATGCCTTCATTTCCATTTATGATATAACCGGAAGAGAAATTGAAAAAGTGGCGGTTAAAAACAGCAATGCTATGTTGAACACCGGTTCCTATTCGAACGGAGTGTACTTATATAGCTTAACCGATAATTCAGGCAATTTGCTTGACCGGGGCAAGTTTGTTGTACAACATTAATTGCAGCAGTAGTTGAAATAAAAAGAAAGGGTGTCAGAAATGATGCCCTTTTTTATTTTACCGGATTATGGGAAATAAATCAATAGCGGCTTGATAGTAATTCTTCGCGGCCTTCGGGAGAATTTTATACATTTGTTTCAAATTAAAATTAAGAAATATGGCATACTCAACTATATTAATAGCAGTAGACGGGAGCGAATGTTCCACGAATGCAGTGAAAAAAGGAATTGAACTTGCGAAAGATCTTTCAGCCAAAGTGATTCTCCTGAGCGTGGTAGATATGACAAGCATGGTCGACAATGCAGCGGTAGGGGCTATCATTGATAAAGATGTGGAAGGCGCTTTTGAAGAAGAGGCCGATAAACTGCTGGATAAATTAATGAAAAAATACCCGTACGATAAAATAACGAAAATTTCGGAAGAAGGAATTGCCAAAGAAGCGATAAATACTATCGCCGAACATCATAAGGTTGATCTGATTGTAATGGGTACCCATGGCAGAACCGGATTAAGCCACCTGTTTATGGGCAGTGTTGCCGAACATGTAGTAAGGCATTCTAAAATTCCGGTAATGGTTATTGCCACCCCCGAGGCATAAGGCTGCATTCAGCCCGACTTTTATAGCCATTTACCGCACCAAAGCTCGGGTACTTTTACTATATTTGGTACCATTAATAGTACTGTTGACTTTTAATACCCTCACCCATGAAAGAATATATGCTACTCGTCCGGAATGAAGGCGACGGTAAAGCATCTTTATCTCCTGAAGAACTCCAGGAGTTTGTGAAAAAATGCGAAGTGTATATTGGCATCCTTAAAAAGGTTGGCAGGCTGGTTGCAGCACAGCCCCTCATAAAGGAAGGAAAAATAATTTCAAAAGTAAAGGGCGATTGGGTGGAATCTCCTGTGAATGCTTCTAATCAGATACAGGTAGGGTATTACCACATAAGGGCCGATACTTTAGAGGACGCCATTACCATAGCAAAAGGAAACCCGGAATTTGAATATGTAAAAACGGCAAGTATTGAGGTACGCCCCATAAAAATGAAGGAGGAAAGTACCGGTTTTGTTTACCCGGGAGAATAAATGGATATTATATTCTGCTGGTATTTAACTGGTAGTAAGGCATAAGTATATACTCAATGTTAAGAATGATGAAAGTCATGTACAGGAAAGATAAAATCTCTACTTTTGAATAAGATTACGACCTATGGTTTTTTCAACAAATGTCAGGGAAATGGATGCCGCTCTTATTGCAAGGGTATTTTTGGGATTTGTATTTTTTCTGCAAGGCTACGATAAGGTTTTCAGGCTGGGTGTAAAACAGGTTATACAAACCGTTCACCAACCACTTTCGGAAAAAGGGGTTCCTAAATTTTTTAGCGCACTGGGCGCTTACTTTACCTCTTATGTAGAACTTATTTGCGGAGCCTTTCTTATTTTAGGGTTCGCAAAATATTATTGCCTTTACCTGCTGGGGTTCGATTTGCTTTTCGCCGCCATAGCATTCGGAATCGTAGAACCGGTGTGGGATATGCGGCATATTTTCCCCCGTTTAGCCCTGCTGATATTTCTCCTGGTTATACCTTCGCATTGGGATGTAATATCGGTAGATTACGCTTGGTCGCTCATTAAATTTGTTAAATCAACCTTTTAAATAATTTATTGTGA
>DATHNK010000348.1:0-2493 GCA_035486075.1 Bacteroidia bacterium | reverse complement strand
AATTTTCGACCAACGACCTATTTTAGCTGTTGGATATTTTGAACGATTATTATTTCTATTAATTGAATTAAACAAAAATGACCCTTTCCGCTTTTCAGGTCATGGAAATTGATAAAAAATACTCCTGACTGACTATTACCTTTCGTCTTTTACAGATAGGTTTCAGGTGCATCTGAAAGGTCTTGAACAACTGAATCAACATGTTCACCGAAAAAAATCAGGAATCTTTTTCACCTTATTTAATTTTGTTTAAAATGAAGATTATCTGTTCCCTGCGGTTTGATGGCTTATGAAAAGTTTTACCGGCAAAATCAACTACTTCTCTGCACTATTCATTCTGGTTACAATTTCACCCTCTTTTTCGCAAGATGCTTTTAAGCCAGCTATTAGATTTGCGTATAGTTCGGCATACCATATAGACATATTTGACACGCTGAAGCATGAAAAAATTGCGCCTCATCCTGATTCTGTTCCACAAAAGGATGTGATGGATGTAGCCAAAAAAGTAATACCTTTCATTAAAACAAATTCCGATTCGGGGAAAATAAAGCCGGGAAAAATATTACCGGCTTTTTATCCCGCTATAGGATATACACTGGCCGCCGGATGGCTGGCTTCTGCTTCATTTAATTTGTCCTTGTATACGTCTGCACCCGACAGTACAAATCTCTCCGTAGTACAGAGTGAAGCGGAATATTCCCTGAAACATCAATTAATTCTTTCCTTTATTCCAACCTTTTGGACAGCGAAGAATAAAATAAACATAATCGGCGATTGGCGCTTTTATATTTATCCTTCCAATACATATGGGTTAGGAACTCATACATCGCTCCTGAATGCCGATCCGGTAGATTATTCTTACCTTAAAATTTATGAAGAAGTGCTGCGTCACTTCAGCTCATTTTATTATATAGGTGGCGGGTACAATCTCGACTACCATTATAAAATTAAGGAACTCGGGCAAAATGGCGACTTTGAGAGCTATAACCAGAATGCCACCAGTACAAGTTCTTCCGGATTGATTGCCCATTTTATGTACGACAACCGCACCAATATGAATAACCCTAAAAAAGCATTTTATCTGAGTTTAATTTATCGTTACAATTCAACGCTACTGGGAAGTAGTAACGATTGGCAATACGCCCAGTTGAAAATACAAAAGTACTTTTCAATCGGCAAATGCGTACTTGCTTTATGGAACTGGAACGAATTTACATTCGGAGGCAAGGCACCCTACTTTGATTTGCCGAGCAATGGCTGGGATACCTATGGCAATACCGGAAGAGGGTATATTCAAAGCCGGTTCAGGGGTCAGAATATGGTGTATCTGGAATCGGAATATCGTTTTCCACTCACAAAAAATGGCTTATTTGGAGGAGTTGCTTTTGTTAACTGCGAAAGTGAATCGCAATATCCGTCCGGTAAGTTTGCATACCTGGCTCCTGCCGAAGGATTGGGAATAAGAATAAAAATGAATAAAAAGTCGGATGTGAATCTCTGCATTGACTATGGAGTTGGAACAGGCGGCTCCAATGGCTTTTTCTTTAACCTCGGAGAAGTATTTTGAGTTGAAAAATCTATGAAATTGCAGGCTTCACATTCTTCGCGCCAACTATCAGCAGGTAAAGCACCATAGAAATTTCAGCCACCGCCGAAGGAATAATGACGAACGCATGGATCTTTAGGCTGAAGTCTGGTATAAGTAACGCTGCGAGTAAGTCTATAAGGTAACATACCCCACCCGTAATCAGCACTATGCCGAGCCATTTTGGAAACATTCCGGATTTGTTGGCGAGATAACCAAGAGGAATCAGCCACAGACCAAAAAATACCTGGGCAATAAGCGTGCCATAATGTTGCATGTCGAGCAGCAGTAGCACCAGCGCATTCGAGCCGGCAGCGCCAAAGGCAGTTACATAGTAGTTATGGGTTGCCACCTGCATCCCCTCAAACTGGAATACGGCATTGAGACAAATGATACCGGTTGAAAGCGCGACGAGTATCAGCATGGCCCGCGCCACCCCTTTGTTTATGTGTTGAAGCAGAATATAAAGGGTCATTGCCAGGAAGACAAAGAATGTTCCATCCAACAGGTGGGATACTACTCCCAACCGGACAAGCCCGGAATTGGCTGCAACATTGCCGGCCGTGGCCACTGCATTGCCTGCAACATACATTTTCGGGTCTACATATCCTTCGGCAAAACCGCCGAAAATGCCAACAAACAGGTAAAGGACACCTGCAGTTCTTGCAAGACTTTTGGATGAGTTCATACTTATTTACATTTTTAACTTAACAAAAAGTCGTGCAGCATAATGCAGGGGCAAAAAAAAGCATCCTTTTATCTATTGATAAAGGATGCTAATAGGTTTCCTAAAGAAGGAAAATTCAGAGAACTACCACCTTTTTTCGCGGTCGTTGTCTCTTCTTCCGCCACCGTAGCCACCGCCACCAGAATTACGGTCTCTGCCGCCTCCGCCTTCAGTTCTTGGC
>DATHNK010000347.1:0-3065 GCA_035486075.1 Bacteroidia bacterium | reverse complement strand
AACAGGGCCTATGTAAAATACAAAATGCATGACCTGAATGGCGCAGTAGATGATTATAATTATGCGTTGCAAATTGATCCGGGCTTTGCCGATACTTATTACAACAGGGGGCTATTGCTTTTTTTACTGAATGCTAAAGTGGATGCGTGCGAGGACTTCAGCAAAGCCGGTGAACTGGGCCTTACGCAAGCCTATCTTATTATAAAAATATACTGCTCACAGGTAACTAAGTAATAACTGGAAAATAGAGCCTTATTACAAACGGAAAAGGCAAGCCGACCAAAATGAAAAAGGCGGTAAAAGCATAGTGATTTGTTCGGTATGGCGGAGTCCTATCGTCATTGCGAGGCTTTGCGAAGCAATCTTACTAATTTGGATAAAAGTATTGGGTAAGATTGCTTCGCAAAGCCTACTATTATTAATTCTAAATCAAACGGTATGTATCTTTTAACCTTAATACATCCGGCTTTTTTTACAAATCCTGAAACCCGATAACCATATTATCATGTCCGGATTTAAATCTTCTCTCCCCTTTCCAGCTTGAAGCAATTACCATCGGCCCACAAATAATTTAACAGGGAATAAAAAGCGTTCAGGTTCCAGGTACGTAAGAAACTACTTTTAGCTTTTATCCTTTTATTGCTGTTTGACTGAATGTATAAATAACCCGGACCCACCCCTTTCAGGCAATCAGTCCAGGGAAGAAGGACTTCCTGTTTATTGAAAATGAATTTTCTGTATGATACTCTTATGCCGTTGCGCTCAATTTCAAAATTCCCTACTTTAACACTTCCTTTTGCATTCAAAGCAGCAATCATTTTATTCACCATTTTGGATGTAAGATGCTTCCATAAAACATTAATAATTACCGAATTATCTTCTGTCGCTTCCGACTTGCTTTTCTTACTCAAGGCAACCGCCGCAAAGGCTACACGGAACTTTTTTTGGTTTGTTTCAAGAAAATCAAAAGTATAATTAACACTGGTAGGTATGCCGTTCACCGAAACATTCGTGGCACCATATCGCAGGCTTTCAATGTCGCTGTATGGTACATACTTTTTCCCGAATGTTATCCCAAGCCTGTCAATGATCAATTTATTTTTAAATAAAATGCCTTGCTTCACCTCCAATTCAACTGTGTCTGTATTTATGCCGGAACTTGTTGTAACCATGTTTTATTACTTTAGACAAAAATATAAAATATTCTAAAATTAAGCAGGTTGCCCTAAACCATAGATCTGCCTCCGTGGGTATGTCGTTACTTCCCCACCCTGTCAACCGGCCTGAATCGCAATGCGCTCCACGTATCGTCAATTGAAATGGCAGTTACTGTTGTAATGCCAAATTCTTCTCCGGTTACGCGTATGGTATCCCGGTTAATATCTGTTTTAATCCCGGAAGTGCCTTTGGGATAAGCGAACCAAAGGATGCTGTCAGTCTCCACATTTTTTAAATCGTTCTTTAGAAAGCCCAGGTATTCTTTGTCGCTATTTATAAATACTAAGGTATTTTTGCTTTTATATTTTTTATCGAACTCTGTTTTAAATCCTAGTTTTACTAGCTCTTTTTCTATTGCCGGAGGGGCATTTAAAATTACCCCGTTGTCTTTGAACTTAAATTTTTTAACAACGTCTTGCATACTTTGTCAGATTCTTCGTGATAGATTAAAACCAATGCAAATATAAAAACGAAAGCAATCGTTCACATAAAGTGTAAACGTATTAGATGCATATGGGCACAACCACTGGTTTTTAAGCCGCGTGACATGAGCGCTTACCTAATTACCTGCGCCCAGAATGGCCTCCCGTTTGGTAAGGATATAATGGAGAACCAGGTTATATTGATTGGAATCGAGCTTGGCTTTGCGGCCCATTTTATGCATTATTACTTTCCATTCATCTGCGGTAAAATCCTGCGGTCGTTTAGTACGGTGACAATCCGTGCATTTATCATCGAAAATGGAATACCCCTGGTTCAGATTATCTAGCGTAGTTCCGGGCCAATGGGCAGCGGCAATGGCCACGTCCGATCCGGCAGGCGCAAGCGAAGATATTACTGAAGTACTTGAAGGTGTCGCAATTGTAGTGGGTGATTTGACAACTGCTACCGGCCGGGTGGTTTTACAACACACTGCAAGCATTGAAATAGTACCGAGCAGGAATATTACTTTATAGTGCTTTAAAAAGAAAGGCCTCTTTTTCATAAATGCTATTCATGTTTGGAATGCAAATATAAACGTACAGTCAATAGTGAGTAACATCCAACTTCCCGGAAAATAAATTATCACTTTTTTTTGTGAGGCGAAAAAAGCACGCTCCCTGCGAAAAGTTATCCATGTTATACTATAAAAGCTTTATTTTATGGCATTATTTTGCTCAATACCGCCGGGGTTCATATTATCTTTTTACAATTCAAAATTTCTTAACATTAAAAATGTGTCTCACATTAATATTTTTACAATCTTTGCACCTTCAAATTTTTATCAGGCAAAAACAATCACAATAATCAAGAAATGAAAGTAAGTTTCTTTCATGTTTTTCTGAATACTTTAAATAAGTATATCCATGCAAGGGTAAATATTGCACTGGTTGAAAACTGGTGGCTGCAGCTTAGCCCCAAGCCACTTTTCTATTCCCGACGTTGATAGAACTCCCCCCTGTTCCGCGTAGCGGACGCTAAGCTATTTACAGTCCAATTCAATTATTACCGTTTTTATTTTTTCAAACATGTCCGAACAATTTATTGTGGAGGTTGCAAGTGAGCAACACCATCATTTTGCAGAAATTATTTGCGCCGAAATGGAGTCATCGGCAAAAGCAAGAGGCACCGGTATTGCCAAAAGGTCACCCGATTACATTAAGAAAAAAATGCTGGAAGGAAAGGCTGTGATAGCCTTTACCAGACAAGGCGAATGGGGCGGTTTTTGCTATATTGAGTCGTGGAGCCACGACAAATATGTGGCAAACTCGGGGCTTATTGTTTCACCTAATTTCAGAAAGAGCGGGCTGGCAAAACAAATCAAGCAACGTATCTTTAATCTTTCCCGGACGAAATACCCGGATGCA
>DATHNK010000346.1:0-10285 GCA_035486075.1 Bacteroidia bacterium | reverse complement strand
ATAAGTTAAATTGGCAGGCGCATCGCAATTGTTGCGTTCAGCAATAAAAATTGTATCAGCCAAATCATTGCAGGTGAATTGTTCCCAGGGCATATATTCATAGTTGGCCAGCATGGAAGGAGATTCATATACAAATGATATATCACATGAAAAAGTGTCTCGATAGCTTCTGTTTTCATTCAAATATACTTCATCAATATTCCATTGGTCAACATTACCGGAAGTACATGCATAATTTTTAAAACGGAACTGGAAATCAGAATTGAACGGATTAATAGTCAATCCTGCATCTATCAAGTTATGAACGGTATCATTCAGCATGATCATTACCAGATGAAATCCGGTATCAGGCGCTACTGGTGTATATCCCAGTTGATACCATACAGTCGTCCATGGAGTATTTCCGGTACGGAATTGAAGAAGCAGGGTATCATTGGGAAGAGGTGCATAACCTCTGCCACCAGCCTGCCAGTAAAAACTAAGATATACTGAGTCCGCCGCATCTAATTTTTGAGAAGTATTTAGGTAATTATACGTTAAATCTATCGGCCGGGATGTAAGGGAATCGGCAGGGTAAGAAGCGCCGATAGGGCAATTAGGATTATAGGGTTGGCCCTCGCTGTTTACACCATCTAATGTTGCTACTCCAAGGGTTGGAGGACAAATAGGATATGTATTATTTATAAAGACAGCGTTGTCCAACCATAAAGAATCATTTGGGTAAGGCCCGCCGTGCGAAAAATCATCCAGAAAAGGAAGTTTCGCCATGAGAGAATCGGAAATAAGCCTCCATACAAAGGTATGATTCATTTTGGCCTCTTTGGTATATTTTACCAAAGCAGGGTTGCACCTTAACGGCACTATATGCTCCTGCGCAAAAAGGAATGAGGCACTGGCAATAAAGAGTGAAGCGCACAAAAAGAATTTGTAGAATTTCATAACGTAAATAATAGGTAGTCTATTACCATCAAAAAGGGTTTATGTTTTTATCTTTTCACTCTTAGTTATAAACGTTTAGCTTACTTTGATTCCGCTAATGTAACGCTTAATTTTTAATTAAATTGTATATCAGGGTATAGTATCGCTGGTGTTTCCTTTGCCCACCTCCAGGCTAATCACTGAACCTTTGGGTATTTTGATTCCAGCCTGCACTGTATTACCATTGTAAATTTGCTTTAAAACAAAGCCCGGCAACGGGTCAATAACCATTCGCACCTGCCCCAACTTCAGTCCATTATTATCAAGCAGGTTTTTAGCCTGGCGTAAGGATTTATCCAGAAGATTGGGCATTTCAACCAAGGGCGGCAAAGTAGAGGTAACATAAAGGTATATATTCCTTCCTTTTTTAACAGGCTGCCCGGCATAGGGGTTTTGGTTAAAAATGAGCCCGGGAGGTGAATTTTCCACATAAACGGAATCAATAATTACATACTTTAAATCAAGGCTATTTAGTTGCGCTTCGGCGGCGGAAAGGGTCTTTTTACTTAAGTTGGGCAAAACAATAAAGTCTCCGTGACGGGTGTAACCAGACAAATAATACACAGCTCCACCAAAGAATAATATCCATACCAGCAAAGCAAGCGCAAGGTGTTTAAGGAAAGTTTTGCTTTTCAGAAAAGCACCCAGATTTTTAAACATTGGCAGGCTTATTTTGTTTCAGGGCTTTTTGCTTTTCGAACCCATATTGCAGAATATTATCAATAAACTGATAGGGTGTATAGCCATTTATGGCTGTCTGGTGAAATATGCAGGTTGCTGGGGTCATTCCGGGAAGCGAATTTACTTCAATAAATATTACTTCCGACTTTCCGTCAGGAAAAATTCGAACAAAAGCATCAATACGGGCATAACCTTCAATATTTAAAAGCTTTGCAGCCTTCAAAAATTCAGCTTTTACATTATCTGATATTTTTTGCCTTTGCTTTGGATCCACAGCATAACGGGCCGGGGTTATATTTTGCCCTTCTCCTGCCAAAAATTTCTCCTCTAAAGATAGCACAGCCCCTTCCGATAAAGCTTCTGATGCTTCAAATATTTCGTACTCCTTTCCTTCAGGGGTATAGTGAGTCAGCATGCCACCCGTTATTTCCAGGAAACGGGTAGCGCCTTTTTTGCTTATCATTTCTTCTGCCAGAAAAGCCTTTTTAATAGGAAACTCCTCATTCGGACGGATATTTAAAAGCTCTGTTGACTTTCTATCCTTCTCTGTTTTGTCGCGGAAAATAAGTTTGGTATATGCTTCAAATTCCCGGGACGATAAAATCTTTCGCACAGCCGAACTGCAACCGTCATCGATCGGTTTTGCTATAAATGGGGTGCCAAGCTTTTCAATCAATGTTTTATACACTTTACCTGAATCCTTGCATTCATCTTTTTTCACTACCAGGTCATCGGCAACCAGCAAACCGTTTTCACGCAGTATCCGGTCTGTTTCATATTTGTTAATGGTGATAGCTGATGTTTCAACCGATGAACCGTTATATGGCAATCCAACTCTCTCCAATTCTTTTTGTACCGTTCCATCCTCACCCGGCCTGCCATGCAGAGCAATAAATACACCATCTACTTCTTTTGCAAGTTGTGCGTATGTCAGCTTACGGGGCGGTAACAATGCCTTACCTGCAGCGTATTTATTTGTTATGGCTTTACAATTCTCCTGAATTTTTTTAATGAAAGGATGTGTTTTATAATTCAGGATCTTATCCCTTATATCATCCGCATTATCTTTCAGAAGAACATTTATGGGTATGGTATAAAGGCTATAGCTATCTGAATTACCCAAGAGAAAAACGGGCAATGGCTCATACTTAGTTGAGGATGCTAACTTTTCATAAATATTCCTTCCACTCTCCACCGATATATGCCTTTCAGAAGAATATCCCCCAAGTATTACTGCAATTTTCTTTTTGGAAGAAGAGGTATTTTTTTGTTTATCTAACAATTCATCCATTTGATGCAACAGCACTGAAAATGGTGGATAATGCATAGAAGCAATCAGCCTTTGTTGTATGGAAGTGCGGATAATGAAAGTCAAAAATTTGGAAGGGTTCAGCCCGATTTCCGCTGCCTGGTGGAAAAAGAATGAGGAAGGCAGCATACCCGAAGTGGTGTTGGGATCATTCAGGAACACCTTTCCTTTTGGCGAAATAAAGCCATCAATACGGGCATAGACATTAAAATGCATATCGGAAAAGAGTTTGCAACAAGACTCTGATATGGCTTTAATTTGCTTTTCCGGTAAATCAATTGGAGTTATTTTTCGTGATAAGCCCGGTAAATATTTTGAACGGTAGTCAAATATGTTTTGCCCTTTGCGGATTTCGGTAGGTGGCAACGCAATAGGGTTGCCGTTTTCATCCTGAATTACAATGCATGAAAATTCTTTGCCATCCAGAAATTTTTCAATCAGCACTTCACTTTCTCCATCAAAAGCTTCCAATAAAATATCCTCTTTCGATTTTTTGAAAATTGAATTTACAGTTGAAAGAAGTTCTTCCGGGTGATGTATAACAGTTGTGAATTGTGAATTGCGAATTGTGAGCGGAAATCCAATTCCTTCGCGGATATCAGACATTTCACGTATTAAAGACATCTGCTCTTCTTTACTATATGAATTCCATTCTTTATACGAAATCTTTTGCATGAAAAAACTTCTCAAAACTGCTTTCTCAAATGATGCATAGTCTGATTTGGAAAGCACTGTAGCGCCAATGGAAGAACCCTGGTGAGAAGGTTTTATAATGCACGGTATACCGATTTTCTTTTTTAATTGAGAATGTATTTTTTTGAGATTTGAATCGGAAATATCCTTCCTTTTTATGGTGATATAATCAGGAGTTGCAAAGCCATAACTTTTCATCCATTGCCTTTGCAGCGCCTTATCCATACCCAATGCAGAGGATAATATGCCCGAACCTGAATATGGTATTTTTAGAAAATCGAACAAGCCTTGTATACTTCCATCCTCGCCACCTGCACCATGCAGGCAAAGGAAAGCAAAATCAATATGCTTTTTTAAATCCTCCGCCTTTATGTGTGTGCCGATCTTATCCAGCATTTCCACCGCTTTATTTCCATCTTTTCCGACAACTGACGACTGACCACTCACCACTGACTCCGCATAAACCTGGAAATTATTTGGAGATTTAGGGAGGTATTCCACAGGTGGATAAAAATCGCGGATACTGCCTTTGTAAATATATTTCCAATCGAGCAGAACGAAATTACCAAAGCTGTCAACGAAAATGGGAATGGCATCGAACAAGGATTTGTCGAGGTTATCGTATACGGTACGGCCGCCTGCAAAAGAGACTTCCCTTTCACGCGAAATACCTCCAAAAATTATACCTACCCTCAATTTCATTGCTGTTTCTTTTCTAAAAGTTGCAAATATAAGGGGTTTGGAGGAATACTCATCCCCTACCCCTTCTCTACCTGTAAATGACTTTGTCATCCTGAGCATAGCGAAGGATCTCTGTTTAGTTGAGATTCTTCCTTCGTCAGAATGACAATCTCACTGTCTTTTCGGTTTTATCAATCAAAGATGATTAGCAATTTTATTGCTACTTTTGCCTCCAGCAGGTCGTTCTATCGCTTCGCAGCAATGCGGGGAGGAAAGTCCGGACAACAAGGAGCATCCCGCCTCCGGAATACGGGGGACACTTGGTAGTAAATACCTTGTGATGGACAGTGTCACAGGAAATAACCGTCCGCCTTGGCGGATAAGGGTGAAAACGCGAGGTAAGAGCTCACGATATTGCAGGGCAACCTGCAATAGGGATAAACCCCGGGAGTTGCAAAACCAAATAAGCCAGGGCTTGAGGGTGGCTCGCCCGACCTGGTGGGTAGGTTGCAGGAGCAACGCAGCAATGCAATGCCCTTTCACACTTCGGTGTGGAGAGATAAATGATAGAATCGCCCTTAGTCGTAAGGAGTAGACAGAATCCGGCTTACAGACCTGCTTTTTTTATTTTGTCACCTCCATTTTCCTGGTACCTTTGAAATTATCGGTGATAATGGTGTAGGTATACTCTCCGGGAGTTAATGGCTGGCTATAGGTCATTTGGTGTGTTCCTGCCATTTGGGCTCCTAAATTTTGTGTAAAAAGCTTTCTTCCGATTGCATCATAAACCTCAAATGTTACGTAGCTGCTGGACCTTGGTATGGTATATAAAATTGTGGTTTGCGTATTATATGGATTCGGGAAATTGGTGAATGAATTATTAATTACTATTGGTGCCGTATGTTGTGTCATCGTATCGGGTTTGTACAGCATCAGTTTGTAAATGGTGTTACCGCTCGCATAAAAAAGTGAATCGCCAAACTTGCGGAAACGGTTTATATAAGGTAATGGTTGAGTTTTTGGGATAGAAGAAATTCCAAAACTACTGTCAATGTTCCAACTGTTTCCTCCATTCATGGTTTTGTAAGAAAGCCCTGTCCAGCCGCCTATCCATCCAACCGTATCATTAATAAATCCGCAACCCTCTTCATCATAACTTGGAACAAATGGATGCTCCGCCCAGGTTTTTCCGCCATCGGTTGTTTTAACAAAATAGGTATTATAGCTTCCTGGATATTCATTAAAATGCCCTGTGTATTCAATACTCCCATAACCTACATTCCTCGATGGAAAAAAGATTTTCCATACATGGTCGGTGTCATTGCGTGTGGCGGCATACACTGTTTGCCAGCTAGCACCTCCGTCAACTGTATGCAAAATAACGGAGTTGCTTCCATTTTGCCCGGTAACAAAACCGGTATCTTTACTCCAAAACCAGCCATCAATAAGGCCAACTGAGGCGTAAGGGCTCATATCATACGTTTTCCATGTTTTACCTGCATCGGTAGTTTTTGCAAGCACAGAGGGCCCATAATATCTTCCATACGCATACACTACAGAATCTGTAACCACGGAAATACCGCATATCCCTCCTGGTCTTGGTACAGGAAAATTAACAGGTGTCAATGTTTTGCCACCATCATTTGTATAGTACATCGGCACCTTATCAGGAGCTGCTGTTGTATCCGCCAGATTCCCAATAAAACCGTGAATGGAATCAATGAAGCCAACAGAACGGAGATATGCGTTTATGCTGTCTTGGACCAATTGCCAACTCACACCCCCATTTCTTGTTTCATAAACTTTAGCATAATTTCCAAATCCTTCAATCGGGTCAACAAGCCAGCCTTGGTTTGGATTAATAAAATACACATCATCAAATCGGTTTGGTGTTGAAGGGGTATTTGGATAAACCACCCAATTATATTGTGCAAATAACTTTATTGATATTAATAAAAACAAGACTGAAAGTAGCAGAAGCCTTTTCATGAAACTCTTATATAATAAGTACAAATATAAAAAAATTCGTGCAGTGTTTTGCAATTTCCATTCATTCTCAATCATTTTTATCTTATCTTTGGAATGTTTTATCAAGGCTTGTGAAAAACAAAATAATCCTATTTTTTATATTTCTCCTGCCTGTTTTAGCCAACGCCCAATCATGGCAGCCTGTTGGTAATGGTGTTGACGGGACTGTAAATACACTATTTGTATATGATTCTGTAATGTACGCTGGAGGTAGTTTTACGTCACCCGGGAATAATATTGCTCAGTGGAACGGTTCGTCTTGGGATAGTCTACGTTCTGGCACAAACAATGAGGTTTACTCCATTGCAAATTATAAGGGACTTGTATACATAGGTGGTTTGTTTACTAAAGTTGCGGGACATTCGGCAGGAAATGTAGCAACATGGGATGGTACTAACCTCGAAGGTTTTAATTTAGACGAACACGAAGGAGTTCCCAGCCTTCATGTGTACGATAGTCTTTTATATATAGCAAGTGATGCTTACGGTGGAATAGCGTTATGGGACGGCAAGATTATTCGTCCGTTCAATTATGGCGCAGGCAATTATATTCTATCTATGACAATTTATAACAATACTTTGTGTTTTGGACAATTAGATTGGTTTCAAGAAGTTACAGCATGGAATAATGTCATTCTTTCTAATTTAGGAAAAGCTTTTGTGGGTAACAATCCTTGGTCGAATGGAATATATGCATTAACTGTTTATAAAGGAAAACTTGTTGCAGGTGGAAATTTTAATGAAGTGAACCTTAAAAATAAAGCAGAGAATTTAGCAGTTTGGGGCGACTCACTATGGAAAACAGGACAGCTAAGAGCGAATGGCACTGTTTATGCATTAACAACATATAATAATATGCTTATTGCCGGAGGCGATTTCGACAGTGCAGGTGGCGTGCCAGTAAATAATATTGCAGCTTGGAACGGCACTTCGTGGTCAGCATTTGGGAATGGTTTTAACGGCCCAATTTATACACTGGCAATTTTTGATAGTAACCTGTATGCAGGTGGCGACTTTAGTTCTCCTGGCAATGGAATTGTAGAATACATTAGTTCTCCGGGTGCAGTTCAAATAATAAATAACGATAGTGTTAATGTATTTCCTAACCCGAATGCCGGAACATTTACAGTTGTATGCAACAGGGTAATTACTATTGCTTCTCAACCCGTAATTGAAATATATAATATCCTCGGTGAAAAAATATATTCAGCAAACTTGCTGGATGGAAATACTGTAATTAGTTTAGGAAAACAAGCCCCGGGAATTTATATTTATAAAATATCCACTCCAGATGGCACGTTGATAAACCCGGGAAAACTGGTGATAGAATAATTTCCCTACTCCGTTTTAATGGGGAGAATAACCGTCACCTTAGTGTATTCATTAAGTTTTGTTTCAATATCCAACACACCATTGTGCAGTTCAATAATCTTTTTTGTAAGGGCCAGCCCCAGCCCGTTTCCGGAAAATGATTTGGCATTAACGCCTCTGTAAAAAGGCTGGTACACTTTTTTCAAATCCTCTTCCGCTATGCCAATTCCCATATCCGTACAAGTAATGGTTACTACATTATCTTTAGCTTCGAGTGATATGTATACCTGGTTATCGTAGGAGTATTTGCAGCCATTATTCATAATATTCATAAGTGCGCTGCACAATAGTTCGTTTCCATAAACTATCAACTTTTTCTGGTCCTCCGGAATTATGGTGTATCTTTCAATAACTTTATAAGCAGGGTGCTGGTTTATCAAATCGCTCTTTGCCTGCCATAGCAATTCATCAATACGCATGGGGAAAAGCTTTAACGCTTCCGGGCTCATATTAGCTTCTGTAAGCTCGAGCAGCCCGTTCATAAGCAGACGCAGCCTTTTAATGTCTTCCAGCATGGAGGCGAGTACTTTTTTATATTCTTCCGAAGTACGGTCGCTTAGCATGGCTACCTCAATCTGTACCATTAAAATACCGAGTGGAGTTCTCAGTTCGTGGGACGCATTGGAAATGAAATCCTTTTTCATTTCAAATGCTTCCTCCAGCCCGTTAAGCATATCATTGAATGTTTGGGCCAACCGGTCAAGTTCATCTTTATTTTTTCCAACCGGCAGGCGCAAATCAAGATTGGAGGCCGTAATTTCCCTTACCCTTGATATGATACTGTTGATGGGTGAAAGCATTTGCCGGGAATAAAAGTAGCCCAGCAGATAAGCAATGAAGAAGGCAATAAAACAGCCTATGCTTAATATTTCCGCGAGGAATTTAAGTTTGTCATATCCTACTTCATCGTAACCGTATATATATACAATAGCATTCTCCAATTTTCCTTTATAGTATATCCACATGGCTTCATTTTTGCCATCCTTCTCTCTTAGTTCATTATTGCTTTTTATTTTATCTAATAAATTTTTCGATAAAACCGGAGCAGCTACTTCCTGCGGAAAACGATACACAAGTTTGCCCGAATCGGAATATACATCAACTCCTGTTTCAGGTGTGAGCAAGGTATTTTTATCAATGATGCGGAGCATGGTGGTATCTATCTCCTTCACATCTTTCGAATACATCCTGCCTTCGGTAAGCCCGTCTGCGTATAGGGCATCATAAAACCGGTCTTCCCTGTAAGCGGACGAAACATAATAAATGCCCAAGGAAAATAAACTGAGAAGAATTATTACAATTACAGAAAACCGCAGCGTGAGCCTGTCTCTAATCTGCATCTTCGCTCGCTTTTAAAATATAACCCATACCAATGTAAGTATGAATAAGTTTTACGTGGGAAGGCAGATCAATTTTCTTTCGTAAAAAATTAATATAAACATCTATAACGTTTGTACCTGTATCGAAATTTATACCCCATATGTTTTCCAGTAATTCGCTGCGGCTTATTACCTTATTTTTATTTTGTATAAGATATTGCAGCAAATTAAATTCCTTAACCGTAAGTTCCACTTGTGCCTTTCCGCGCTTCACAATTTTTGATTCCAGATCCATTGACAGATCGGCCACTTCCAGAAGAGCGGGCTTCCGGGTTAATTTATCGGAGCGGTTTAACAATGCTTTCAGCCTTGCCAAAAGTTCACTGAATTCGAATGGTTTCACCAGGTAGTCATCGGTTCCGGTATTAAAGCCTTCCAGTTTATTTTCTATTTTGTTCAGTGCTGTAAGCATCAATATGGGCTGCTTGGGCTTATCCTGCCTTATCAACTTGCATACTTCATACCCGTTCAGTTCGGGCAGGTTCACATCCAGGATAATAGCGTTATAATTATTTTTCATGGCCAGCTCCAGCCCTGTACGCCCGTTCATGGCAATATCAATAAGGTATTGATTTTCTTCCAGACCCATTTTTACATAAGCCGACATTTTAGGCTCATCCTCCACCAACAATATATTTGACTTTCCCATAGCGCAAATGTCAGAATTTTCCGCTCCATTAGCAATTATCTTGTTTTTATTAATCTAATTTTAATGCATTGCACTGATTAGCATCATAATATTGCATTTGCGCCGGTATCTTCATTGGCATATAAACAGAGTAGTGTTTACGTAAGGGGGATCAATGAAGAACCGGCGCTTTTTTATTTTGGTGGCGGATAATTCCATTTGAATTTACTTCAGCTTTGAAAATAAACAAAATAAAAAGGGCGGGTATTTGCCCGCCCGATTCTTATAAATATCCCGGGATGTTTTTTTACATCACGCTTTTCATGGCAGGAGGAGGAACGTAATCATGCACATGGTTTTTGATTGGCTTTAGTGATTTAAGATATGCAAAGATGCATTTCAGGTCGTTATCGGATAAAACCTTTGCGAAATCGGTTGACATGGGTGGCATAATAGGCCTTCCGGCATCTACACCCATAAATTTACCTCCCCGGATTATTTTGATAAATGTACCCTCAGTCCATGCACCAGTACCCGT
>DATHNK010000345.1:0-2487 GCA_035486075.1 Bacteroidia bacterium | reverse complement strand
GGGGTGGAAGTGCCTTCGGATGGTACTTTCTCCTTCCTCTGCTTCATCACTATCACCTAACGCAAAAGATATATCACTTAGTAGATTGGCTATTCTTTTGTAAATAGTCTTTAAAATTAGCCATGTTTTTTCTAAAATTGTTTTCATGTTTTTGGAGGTTTTGGAACCTTCAAAACAGTTTTACTTTTTAGGGTTTACTGTTCTGGGGGTATATGTGCCTCCTTGGAGGGGCCCGGGGTGGGTCGCTCCCGTCATTGCGAGGCTTTGCGAAGCAATCTTACCCATTAAGCCAATCTTAAATGGTTACCCTCCCTATATTTTTTAGTCGCTTATTCATATATACATATGCCTTTCCAACCACAACCGAATAGCTTTTAGCAATAAAGGTAATTCTTTCGCCGGTTCTTTTATCTATAACCATAAAATGAAGGAGTTCTTCTTCATCCATTTCAATGGTGACAGTATAAAGTTGGAGAATGTATTTCAGTTTTGTGGTGTTCTTCATGATTCAACTGGTAAAAGTAAACTGTTTCTATGTACCCGCTATCCCACAAAGCCCAATTTCATTGGTGCACGGGAAAATATAGGCGAACAGAATATATCTTCTAAATTTGCAGCATGTTTAAAAGACAAATAAGAAAAGTTGAAACCTTCAGCATTATATGTATACTATTAACTGCGTTCTTTTTTTTACTTGCTGCATGCTTGAATAATCAATTGGAGCAAAATTTATTAAAAGGCAAAGTGTATTTTAGTAATGGAGATTATGAAGAGGCAATTCATTATTATTCTTTAGCAATTAAAAGCGATCCGAAATATCAAATGGCTTACCTGAACAGAGGAATAGCGGAAGTAAATTATCATGAGATTAGAGAAGCAATAATAGATTTTGATAAAGCAATAGAATTAGATTCCTTGTCCTATCTAGCATATTATGAAAGAGGATACTCTTATGTGAAGCAGAATAACTTAACGAGCGCATTGAGTGATTTTACTAAGGCGATTAATCTGAAACCTGACTATGTAGTGGCATATATTAATAGGGGTTATGTTTATTCGGAATTAGAAGACAATGCTGAAGCAATATTAGATTATAATAGATCGATTGCCTTGGATTCTTTAAATATGCATGCTTATTATGATCGTGGCAGTACTGAATGGGATTTACGGGATACTGTAAAGGCTCTTAAAGACTTTAATAAAGCAATTATTTTGAAACCCGATACTTTTCTTGCATATAATGAAAGAGGACTAGTCAGATTAAGTTTAGGAGATAGAATTGGTGCGCTTAGTGATTTTAATAAAGCAATTAAATTTAATCCAGGTTTAAATGTTGCATATTACAATAAGGCCTTGGCTGAATATTTAATGGATAGTGTAGAACAAGCATGCAGAGACTGGCATAAATCTTTAGATATGGGTGTTTCAGATGCAGCAGAAAAAATAAGAAAATATTGCAAGTAAAAGGATTGTTCAAATAATCCCTTACCTACCCTCTAAGCTGTGCTTGGTAGGTTATAACCTTTTGAGTTCTGTTTAAAATCCCCCCAACTCAATTTCCCCTCAAATAAAATCTATCAGGTTGTATTTTCCCAAAAAGTCATTGACCGATATTTACCACGCATTTGCCATACACTAAATATGTCCAGATTTGCTGAAAACCGGGACATTCCCTGAAACCCATTCCTCATAAGGGATATATGGGTTTTTATAGTTTTCAAATACGTGAAAAACCCTGACATATTACTTTTTTCATTTTTCCATGAAAAGATAACATTGGGATTCTGCACTAAAGAAACGAGCGGAGTTGCAAGAGTGATAGAAGCGGAAAGCCCGTAAAGGCATTTCATGGCTATTATGCCTGCGGACTTGCAACGGAAAGCCCGACGGCTTGTGCATCAGCCGGCATGCCCAAGTCATAAGAAAGATAAAAACGGGTAATTGTAAAAAAAGTCTAATTTTGAAGCCCTACAACAAAACAAACCATGAGCATACTAGTAAGTAAAAAGTCAAAAGTAATAGTACAAGGCTTCACAGGAAGCGAAGGCACCTTTCATGCCCAGCAAATGATAGAGTACGGAACCAATGTAGTGGGTGGTGTAACTCCCGGTAAAGGAGGAACCAAGCATTTGGAGCGTCCTGTGTTCAATACGGTTGCCGATGCGGTTACAACTGCCGGCGCCGATGTGTCTATCATATTTGTACCACCCGCCTTTGCTGCCGATGCCATTATGGAAGCCGCCGAAGCGGGCATTAAGCTGATAGTTTGTATTACTGAAGGAATTCCGGTAAAAGACATGATAATGGTTAAATCGTACCTGACCGATAAAGATTGTAGGTTGATAGGCCCTAATTGCCCCGGTGTTATTACTCCCGGCGAGGCTAAAGTAGGTATTATGCCTGGCTTTATTCACCGTCCCGGGACTATTGGTATTGTATCACGCTCAGGCACTCTCACGTATGAAGCAGTTGACCAGGTTACCAAAG
>DATHNK010000344.1:0-3299 GCA_035486075.1 Bacteroidia bacterium | reverse complement strand
GGCATCGCAATGCACCAACGTATAGCTATATGCTATATAGTCTCCAGCCAGGTCATCAAAATCCAGTTGGAGTAGGTCGCCGGAATTTAGCTGCATGATAGGCGGTGAGAACTTCCATCCGATCTGATGAAGTTGCACGCTTTTTATGTATTCTTTATAAACCCAATCGTCATACCGGAGTCTGGAAGGATTTAAAGAATCTGCTTTTTGGGCATGGATGAAAAGCGGGATAAGGAAGATAATTAACATAAGTCCTTTTTGAAAGAGATTGCTTCGCTTCACTCGCAATGACGTATCTCCGCTCTGTTCGTTGTTGCAATGAAGGTAATCACTCCCTTTTGGAATGCCTTTACTATTCTTACCAACCGGAAAAAGATGACTAAAGTCATTATCTGTTGCCCTATTCACAGGCTTTCCGGGTGTATGTCGCAATTCTTTGATCTTACTAATTTTTAAAAGTTTAAATTTGCCATTCTATCCATTAAGATTGACAAAGATATGAATGTATATTTTGATAACGCAGCAACAACGGCTTTAGATACAGAAGTAGTAAAAGAAATGCTACAAGTGCTGGAACACAAACCCGGCAATCCGTCTTCTATACACTCCTTTGGGCGTGAAGCCAAAGCTTTGGTGGAAAAAGCCCGCAAGACCATTGCCAACTACCTGAATGCGTCACCTTCAGAGATATTTTTCACTTCCGGTGGAACCGAAGCGGATAATATGGCCATCCGTTCTGCCGTGGAAGATTTTAATATAAAACATATTATCAGCAGCAGTTTGGAACACCACGCTGTGCTGCATAGTATAGAGGATCTGGTTCATAAAGGAAAGGTGACCGTGAGCCATGTGGCGGTGAAAAAAGACGGGCATCTTGATTTAGCCGATCTGGAAAATCAACTGAAAAAATATCCGGGTTCATTGGTATCTTTAATGCACGCGAATAATGAGATCGGCAATATTCTCCCTATTGAAGAAGTTGGGCAACTTTGTAAAAAATACAATGCCATTTTTCATTCCGATACGGTGCAATCGGTTTGCCACTACCCCATCGACCTTCAAAAAATACATGTTGATTTTATTGCTGCTTCTGCCCATAAGTTTCACGGCCCCAAAGGAACCGGCTTCATTTATATAAATGGTTCACGAAAGATCTCCCCGCTTATTCATGGCGGAGGACAGGAACGTAACATGCGAGGTGGAACAGAAAACGTAGCCGGTATTGTTGGGCTCGCCAAGGCAGTTGATTTAGCTTATTCCGGAATGAAAGAACATGCGGAACATATTCAAAGTATTAAGGCATATATGATGAACCGCCTGGAAAAAGAACTGAAAGGCGTAGAGTTTAACGGAGATGCTAAAGGGAATTCGTTGTATACAGTATTAAATGTGATGCTTCCTGAAAGTGATGACTATGAAATGATGCTGATGAAACTCGATATGAGCGGTGTAGCGGCATCTGCAGGCAGCGCCTGTTCATCGGGCAGCAATGTTGGTTCGCATGTTATTGCCGCACTTGGAAAAAATATTGACAGAAGGCCGGTTATCCGGTTCTCTTTTTCAAAATACAACACCATTGCCGAAGCGGACTATTGCATTGAAACGCTGAAATCATTCTATCCTCTGGCAATTGAAAGAGCTACAGTTGCAGAAAAGGTTATTAATTAAACACTGAAAATAAATTCCGTCACTGCCAGGAATGAAGCAGTCTCATGGATCAACGAGATTGCTTCATTCCTAGCAATGACGAACATTACTTACTAAATGCATCTTACCGACACTCATACCCACCTGTTTGCTGAAGAATTTGATGCAGACCGGAATGAAATGCTTCTACGGGCATTCGATAAAGGGGTAACAAGTTGTTTTCTTCCCAATATTGAGGTTTCCACTATTCAGGCTATGTTAAAAACATGCGACGAATACCCAGCCAACTGTTTTCCAATGATGGGTTTACACCCCTGTTCTGTAAATGCCAATTATGAAGAACAATTAGCGCTTATTAAGCCCTGGTTCAGCCAGCGGAAATTCTACGGTGTTGGGGAAATAGGTATTGATCTGTACCACGACGTTACCTTTGCCGAAGAGCAGAAAAAAGCATTCCACACCCAGGTAGAATGGGCAAAGGAACTGGACCTCCCTATAATTATTCATTGCCGCAATTCATTTAAGGAGGTTTTTGAAATTGTAAGCGAATTGCATGATGAGAAACTAAAAGGCATTTTCCATTGTTTTTCGGGAACCCTGGAAGAAGCCCAAAAAGTAATTGGCTTGAAAAGCTTTAAAATGGGGATTGGCGGCGCTGTAACCTACAAAAATAGTACGCTTCCTGCGGTGGTGAAAGAAATACCCTTATCGTATATCGTTTTGGAGACAGATTCCCCATACCTGACTCCGGTTCCCTTTCGGGGCAAGCGAAACGAGAGCTCCTATCTCTGGTATGTGGCCGATAAGCTTTCCGAAATTTATCGTTTACCGGTAGAAAAAATTGCGGAGGAAACTACCCAAAATGCCAGGGAAATTTTTGGGGCATTCTAAAAACCAGACCCTATACTTATTAAATTCCAATGGTTAGTTACTTCGTATTGGATTGTTAAAAAGCTTAAGATTATGCCTTAACTTTACCAAAATTTCATACCCTTGCAGGTATTGAAGAAACGTAAAAATTATGTTTTCGTATAATAGTTCAGCAGGCAGTCCAAACGAGATAACGATTGTATGAAAATATATTTCAAGAAGCACCAGGGATGGCGCCGTGCATTTTACTTTTTCCCGGTTCAGCTGCAGCTGATGATCATTAAAAAGAATTTTTATTACATCGTCATCTGGCTTATTTTCTTTGGATTTATTACTCACTCAATTGGGGTTAAATATGGGGTTCCGTATCTTTTCCTTTACCCGGAATACCTGAACCAGGTTAATTTTCTTTCCTATCTCTTGCTTGGTTTCTCCTGTGGAGGATTAATAATGGCTTACAATATTTCAAGCTATGTAATCAATAGTTTTCGATTTCCTTTTTTAGCCACTTTGGAAAGGCCGTTCTTAGTCTATTTCCTGAATAACCTTCCAATTCCAATTGCCTTTATAATAACCTACATCATATCCGTTTTTCATTTCCGTATCAATGATAATGTGCCTACTTCCACGATTGCGCTGCACCTTACAGGCTTTTTATTGGGAGTTGTAAACTTTATGCTTATAACCATTTTCTATTTTTATCTGTTTGATAAAAATGTGTTCAGGGTATTTGGCGTAAGGCCCATGAAAGCATCCAGAATTAAAATCCGGAAGATCAAAAA
>DATHNK010000343.1:0-2274 GCA_035486075.1 Bacteroidia bacterium | reverse complement strand
AAAGATACCATTCGCCTCAAAAATTTACTATCTGATTTTCAGGTCTTTACATTTCTATCTCCCAAAAAAATAGAAAAATAACATGCGTAGTCAAATAACTTCATATACATTTGTGTAGTCAAATAACTACACAATGAATTTAAGACGCGATGTTTTTCAAGCCATATCCGACCCGACCAGAAGGGCAATAGTTATGTTAGTGGCTTCGCAAGTGATGACCGCAGGAGCCATAGCCTCCAACTTCGATACAGCCAGGCCAACGGTTTCAAAGCACCTGCAAATACTTACCGAATGCCAATTGCTTAAACAAGAGCAGATAGGCAGGGAAGTATATTACAACTTAAATCCCGATAAAATGAAAGAGATAGCAGACTTTGTAGAACCATTCCGCAAAATGTGGGATGACAGGTATAATAAATTAGAAACCGTTTTAAAAAACTTAAAAAAAGATGGAAAATAACAGCAAAACAGAATTTGTAACGGATTTACAAAACAAAAAAGTTACCATTACAAGGGAGTTTGATTCACCGCTTGAAAATGTATGGCGTGCATGGACCGAAAAGGATTTATTGGACCAATGGTGGGCGCCTAAACCTTTCATGTCAAAAACAAAAGTTATGGATTTCAAGGTTGGCGGGCGAAGATTTTATGCTATGGTAAGCCCAGAAGGGCAAGAACATTGGTCAGTCCAAAAATATACTTCCATAAGCCCTAAAACCAATTTCAAGATGATGAATGCTTTTGCAGACAAAGATGAAAACCCTCAATTGCCGGGTTCTGATTGGGATGTGAATTTTAGTGAAGAAAACGGAACGACAAAAGTGTGTATCATTATTATAAATGAATCCCTTGACCGTATGAAGAAGATGATTGAAATGGGCTTTCAATCAGGCATTATGGCTACGCTTGAATCCCTTGACGAATTATTACATATGCACCAATAAAATAAATTTTAAAAACTAAACGCCATGGAACTAAAAACAAAAATCAATGCCGAAAATGGTAAACAAGACTTGACAATTACACGCGAGTTTGATTTGCCTGTTGAATTACTTTTTAAAGCACATGCCGAACCCGAGCTCATCGAACAATGGATGTCGAATCCTTATGCGGTATCTAAAATGCTGAAGTTTGAAGCGAAGAAGCACGGCAGCTACCAGCAACAATCTACCGATGCAAACGGGAATGTAGTGTTCAAAGCAAATGGAACATTCCATGAGTTCATACCAAACAAGAAGATCACCCGTACATTTGAAATGGAGAATGCACCTTTGGGCGTTCAGCTGGAGATATTGCAGTTTGAAAAACTCAGCGACAATACAAGCAAACTCACTACTCACGTAATTTATGAATCAGGTGCATTACGTGATACTGTTCTGAAGATGCCTTTTGCACAAGGCCTCAGCATGGCGCACGACCGGATGCAGGAAATAATGAGCAAATAAAATTCAATGGAACGCTGATAAAATCATTTTTAATCTTAAGCAATCAGCGTCATCCGCGTTCCATGTTCTAAAGGTAATAGCCCAAATTAAAATAACACACCATGACAACAAGCAAATTAAATCCGAAGGTAGATTGGTTCTTCACAAAGCCCACCAAATGGCAGGAAGAATACGGAAAATTGAGAATCATTGCGCTCGATTGCGGCCTCACTGAAGACCTGAAATGGGGCTGCCCCTGCTACACCACACCCGAAGGTAAAAACATTGTACTGATACATGGGTTTAAAGATTACTGCGCCTACCTGTTTTTTAAAGGCTCGTTGATGAAAGACGAAAGCGGTATTCTGATACAACAAACACCCAATGTTCAGGTGCCACGTCAAATAAGGTTTACCAATACAAAGGAAATTGTTAAGCTGGAGCGCACGTTGAAAGCTTATATCAAGGAAGCTATCGAGTTGGAAAAAAAGGGAGTGAAAGCAACCTTGAAAAAGGCTTCCGAATATGCAATCCCGGAAGAATTTCAAAATAAATTGGATGAGGACCCAGCTTTGAAAAAGGCTTTCTATGCATTAACACCCGGCCGTCAACGGGGATATCTTTATAATTTTTCCCAGCCCAAACTAGCCAAAACCCGCGAGGAAAGAATTGCAAAATATATGAAGCACATTCTAATGGGAAAAGGAATAGACGATTAAGTCGGAGCCCGACTGGCATTTATTCAAAGCCCCTTTAGGGATTTTTAACAAAAATTTTAAAAACAAAAATAAAAAAATAAATTATGGAAACAACACAAACAAAACCAGGAAAAGGGAAATTAATCATCTAT
>DATHNK010000342.1:0-2422 GCA_035486075.1 Bacteroidia bacterium | reverse complement strand
TAAGCGTATGCCTTACGATGAATATATCATAGATGAAAATATTAAGGCCCAGCGGGAAAAGATGTGGGGGAAGGTGGTTGTAGCATAAAGGCCAAGAAGTAAAGAGTGAAAAATGAAACCCATTTTACCGCCTCTCGATTTTCCTAAAAATATTGAAACCGACTTCGCTGTTGATTGGGAAAACCTTATCACTTCTGCAGTTGATTTGGATTTGGAAAACGGAATGGAGTATTTAATGGAGATTAAAAAATACTCCAATAACGGCGAACCTACTTATGGCATTATAGCCAAGAAGTTTGAGTATAAAGAAGATGCAGGGTTCGAAAAGCTGCTCACCCTCTTCGCCGAATATTATCCGGGTATTTTGCAAAGGATTTTTATTCCCGCTCTATTTACTAAAACAGCCATACTAAATCATTTGCAGGAAGTTTATTCCGTACAGGAAGAGTTGAAAGGCCAGTTGGAGGAGGCCAAATTCCAACAGTTAGATTGTTTTAAAATTGAATCGGAACTCAGCAGCTACCTTTATTATTATGGCATGTATGGCCATTTTTATGAGAATAATAAACCTTCACGCGCCAATGAAATTACACGGGACTTTACAAAATTGCTCTATACTTCAGACTTGGATAATGTAGAATGTTTTACTACCAGGCTTCCCTAGGGAAAGTGGTTCGATATATACAGTTGCACCAATTATACCTTTATTATCATAAATAAAAAGGACAGGTTAATTTGGTTATTTTGCTTTTCTCACAGCGATTAGAACGATTTCAATTAATGTTCATTATCTTCTTCCAGATCGTTATGGTCGTCACCACCTAAACTGTAAAAATTATTCTCCTCGTCTTCATTTCCTGCGTTTTCTTCTTCTTCATCCAATTCAGAGCCCGGAATATCCAAATCCCCACCAGATACATCGTCTTTGAAATTTTTTTCGTTCAGGTTTTTAGCCTCCATATCATTTGGCGATTTTCTTTTGGAAATGTCCTCCGGGTCTAATTCTTTTTCTTCTTTAAATTTACTATACACATCTTGCCCCGCAGGGTATATTGGGTAACCTGGAAAATCGTTCTTTCCCTCCTCTTCGATCTGCTTGTTATTATCTGTTTTCTTTTTCATTTTGTTTGGAATTGTAGTGTTAGAGTAAAGCTAGATCAACTAATAGGCTCCGGGTTATATTTTCGATGAACGGTTAAAAGAATCCTGTAAACTGATGCTGTAATAATTTTAAAAACTATCTCTATCGGCTCGAATTTGCCCACTTGATAGTAGTGTGTTATATAATAAAAATGGAAATATTATTTTGGGTCTGGTGGAAAAGGTGCCGGTTTAGCAGGTGTTGTGGTATAAGTAGGCCCTGCCGGAAACGGTGGCGGGTTGGCTGCCGGAGGTGGTGAGGTTTGCTGTTGCACCGGAGGTGTGGTGTATGGTGTAGATGACCCCGGTGTAAGGTTGCCTATTCTTGGTGCCGGAGCTGTAGTATTAGTTGGTGCTACAGAAGGAGGAGTTGTTTTAGGCGAAGGTGTAAGTTGCGTTTGCGCTGAAACTCCTATAGTTATGGAAACTAATATTCCTGTCAGCAAGCCGGTGTTTGTATTCATGATGTTTGCATTTAGCCTGGTATCTTATAACCAATGGCATTATTTTTATTTAAATTAATTTTCCAGAAATCTTCTTTAATATTCATAACCTGCACGGGTGCATTATCTAACCAGTGATAATTGCCACCACGCGGTTTGCCAACAAGGAGGCCGTGATATTTAAAGCCGTTCTTTTTAAGCCATTCCTCCGTTACAGCCCTGTGTTCTTCGGTCCGGGAAGTAAAAAAAGTAATAATATGGCCGTCGTCATGCCATTTATTAAGTGTTTCCATAGCCCCCGGAAATACCCGGGCAGTACCCATACGTTCGGCTTCTTCATTAGGAATATCTTCACATATTGTGCCATCAATATCTACCACATAGTTATTTAAGTTTGCAGGTAATGATGGAGAAACTTTTTTTCCATTTTCTTCCTTGGGAATCAGCTTTGCGTCGGTGTTGTTCATTTTAGTTTATTTAAAAAGCGCCCTGAAAATATTTGTTAAGCATATAGCTGGCATATCATCCGGAAACTTTAAACTTTTTGTTAATGTGCTTTATTAAAAAATTAATAGATAATTACCTGCAAAAGTGCCCATATTAAACTGTTGGTCTGTTACATTGTTATGAAAGAATATTACATAATTCACGTACGCCCCGGATGTGCAAAAAGAGTTGGGTCATATATGTTCCCGTTTTTAGTTTATTCTTCTTTTACGCGCACTATCATTTTGACTATTTATTTCTTTGTTTAGCAAATTGGCACCTTTTCCCGTGTCGTATTTTTTTGCTTGCAGGCTATCAACTCCCGTACCGTCCCCAGTTTTTCCTGTATTGTT
>DATHNK010000341.1:0-5735 GCA_035486075.1 Bacteroidia bacterium | reverse complement strand
ATAGTAAAAACAACTCCTTGATTTTTTTGTCCTCCATAAGGCGTCATTCCATACAACCTATTTCCTAAAAGTGTTAATGAGGCAACAGGGTTCTTACCATTCGGGCCATCGAAATCAAAAAGGTCTTTATAGTTGCTTCCATTAGTATCAATTGAGAAAATGCTTCCACTATCATTCACCCCACCATAAGATGTAACTCCATAAAGCACACCTGTGGAGTAAGTTAATTCCCCTGACGGGTATACATAATTTGCCGTGTTAAAATCATATAAGTCTCTATAATTGTTTCCAGTTGTATCTATAGAGAAAATATTACCTTTTCCATAAACACCTCCGCTCTGTGTCATTCCATATAGCAATCCTGCTACAGTTGTCAAGTCTGCGTTATGGCTGAAGCGATCGCTACCATTAAAATCGAATAAAGTGTCGACGACACTTGTATTAGCATTCATTGAAAAAATGTATCCGAAACCCGAATGTATGCCAGCCGAAGTTGTCCCATAGAATTTATTTCCACAAAGTGTTAAATCACCATATGGATACCACCCTATTTTACCCAATTGCATTTCATAGAGGTCGTTGTATGCGTTGCCGTTCGTATCTATGGAGAAAATATTTCCGCTAAAACCTCCTGCGGTGCCTCCCTCCCAAGTCATTCCATACATTCTATTTCCTGAAAGAGTTAAAGAGCCAAATGGGTAATATACCTTATACCAAGAGCCATTCCCATTCGGACCACTTGATACCCATACCAATGAAAAATCATGTAGGTCTTTATAGTTGCTACCATCGGTTCGTATAGAGAAAACATTTCCATCACCATTCATTCCACCGTCGAGGGTCATGCCGAATAAAGTATTGCCTGAGACAGTTAGTGCGCCATAGGGTAATGCACCATTTGTACCATTAAAGCCAAGCAATACCCAATATTGGGCCTTCACAGTCACAATTCCCAAACAAAACAAAGCACATACTAAAAGTGTAAACTTTTTCATTGCGTTCCAATATTCTACAAAAATAGCATAAAAATAGAAATGATAATCAAAAACTTATCATCCACTTTCGCAGTAAAATTTAATAATAGAAAATAGAAAGAAGAGATAAACGATAAGAGATACGCAAAAGCCATTCACTTACCACTTATCCCTTATCACTATTTTTTACATCGTCTTCAACTCCGCAACCAAATCAGTAACCACTTTTTTGGCATCACCGAATAACATGCTGGTTTTAGGATTGTAGAAAAGCTCGTTGTCGATACCGGCGTAACCTGCCGCCATACTGCGTTTATTTACTATGATGTTCTTGGCTCTTTCAACTTCCAAAATTGGCATACCGTAGATAGGGCTGGCCGGGTTGGTTTTAGCCGCAGGGTTTACCACGTCGTTGGCACCAACAATAAATACTACATCGGTAGTATCAAATTCCGGGTTGATGTCTTCCATTTCGCAAAGTTTGGAATAGTCAACATTGCTTTCTGCCATCAACACGTTCATGTGGCCGGGCATACGTCCAGCTACCGGGTGAATAGCATATTTTACATCTACGCCTCTTTCTTCCAACAAAGCTTCCAGTTCGTGCATTACGTGCTGGGCTTGCGCTACAGCCAATCCGTAACCGGGAACAATAACTACTTTTTTGGAATAGTTCATCAATACGGCGGCATCTGAAACTGAAATATCTTTAATAGTGCCACCGGTTGTTCCTCCGCTTTCAGCGCCAGCGCTGCCTGCGCCAAACGCGCCGAATACTACGCTGAACAAGGTACGGTTCATACCTTTACACATGGCAATAGTTAAAATGGTACCTGCAGAACCTACGAGGATACCGCCCGTCAACATAACTTTGTTATGGTAAAGGAAACCTCCGGATGCGGCAGCAAGACCGGTAAATGAGTTTAATAAGGAAATAACCACCGGCATATCTGCACCACCGATTGGCAATACAAACATGATACCATATAACAATGCCAAAGCTAAATCAATGCAAGGCCACATGAAATCGGTGATACCGCCAATGGTAATATAAGCGCCAACTCCAAGTGTAATTAAAAGTATCAAGGCATTAATAATATTGTAGAAAGGGATGCGTGGATTTGAGTTGAGGTTACCATTCAGTTTGGCAAATGCAATCATAGAACCGGAGAAAGAAATACTACCGATAACAAGCCCTGCCATAACCATCATAATGGTCTTAGGGTCGCCCGCATGAACATGGAATTCCATAATGGAGATCAACGCTGCGCAAGCACCGCCCATCCCGTTGAAAAGTGAAACCAATTGAGGCATGGCGGTCATTTTTACTTTCTTAGCCACCATCCAGCCAATGATTCCGCCAATGGCGAAAGCGCCAAACAACATTCCGTAAACAATAGGTGCTATAGGGCCATTGTGCAGGAATATGGTTCCTAAAATAGCCAGGGTCATACCAAAGGCAGCATAGGTATTACCTCTACGGGCGGTATCAGGTTTGCCCATCATTTTCAATCCTAAAATGAAAGTGACAGAGCCAATAAGATAAATTATATCCAGTAAAATAGATTGATTGAAAGCGTCCATAAGTCTTAATTATTTTTTAGCAGGTTTCTTTTTAAACATTTCTAACATACGGTCGGTTACTACAAACCCACCCACAACATTCAGCGTTCCTAAAATAACAGCGAGGAAGCCGAGGATGAGTTCAACAATATTGTTCGGGTCGGCATTTAATAACACAATAATAGCGCCGATAATAACTACCCCGTGAATAGCATTGGCACCCGACATTAGCGGAGTGTGCAATACCGAGGGTACGCTATTAATTACTTCAACACCCACGAATATCATCAGGATGAGGATGTAGAACATTTGAATATGTCCACTGATAAATGACAATGTTTCTTGCATGATTATATATAAATTAAGATTGTTTTACACTTGGATGAACAGCTGCGCCCTTATGAACAATTAGCGAACCTTTGGTGATTTCTTCTTCCATTTCCCATTTGAAAGCCTCGTTGGTTGCAAGGTGGTAAAGGAAGGTGGAAATGTTTTTAGCATATAGGTCGCTGGCGTTTAACGGCAATAAAGCAGGAAGGTTTGATTCGCCGATGATCTTTACACCATTTGGCGAGGTAACGTTTTCGTTCATTTTACTGCCAACTACGTTTCCGCCTTGTTCAACAGCCATATCCACAATTACAGAACCGTTGCGCATACTCTTTATCATATCTTCGGTAATGAGCACAGGGGCTTTTCTGCCGGGGATAAGAGCGGTAGTAATAACAATATCAGCATCGGCAACGTGCTTGCCAACTAATTCCTGTTGTTTTTTCAAAAATTCATCGGAAACTTTGGTTACATATCCGCCTTCCATCTTCACAGTGTCATCGCCTTTTAATTCAATGAACTTACCGCCAAGTGACATTACTTGTTCCTTGGTTTCAGGACGAATATCAGATACTTCAACGATAGCCCCTAAACGTTTTGCTGTCGCGATTGCTTGTAATCCTGCAACACCGGCACCCATAATCACCACTTTAGCCGGCTTAATTGTTCCTGCAGCAGTCATTAACATGGGGAATATTTTACCCAAATTATCTGCGGCAAGAATTACAGATTTATAACCTGCAAGGTTAGCTTGTGAGCTAAGTGCATCCATCTTTTGCGCCCTGGAGATACGGGGAATTGCATCAACTGAGAATGCAGAAATTCCTGCACTAACACAAGCTTGCACTAAATCAGGGTGAGTAGCCGCGTACATGAATGAAATAAGAATGGCTTCTTTTTTCATGCTTGCAATATCATCGGCACCTGGTGCATTTACTGCCAACACAATATCGGCTGTTGAGAAAAGTTCTTTACGGCTACCTGCAACAGTTGCTCCGGCTGCAGTGTAAACATCATCTTTAAAATAGGAATTTTCGCCTGCTCCTTTTTCTATGATGCAGGAAAATCCTTTTTTTATTAGATCTTTGATGGTGTCGGGCGTAATTGCTACCCTGTTTTCTTTGAGTTTAGTTTCTTTTGGAATCGCGATTTTCACTTCGATATTTATTTAGATTGTAATTTTTAGGGGTTCAAAATTTTGAACCCTTACATAGATTTAATTTCTCTTTTTAAGTGCTTGTTGTTGTTTCACCATATCATCCAACTTCTTCTGGAATTTGGAAACTTTAACAGGTTTTGCCTTGTTTTCCTGCATTTTACGATGTAATTCCTTCTCATTAATGAATCTCCGGGCCAGAAAAGTTTGCCCAAAAGTAATAAGATTTGCGAGAAAGTAGTAGTAACTGAGTCCGGCTGAATAGGAATTCAGGAACCCGAGAATCATAACTGGTGTAAGATACATCATCCATTTCATGGTTTTAGCCATCTGGTCATTTCCACCTGTTCCCATTAATTGTTGGTTAGCTGAAAGGTAGAGATATTGTGACAAGGTCATCAGCAATGCAAAAAGACTAATATGGTCTCCATAGAATGGAACATTAAAACCGAAATTATAAATTGAATCGTAGGTTGAAAGATCGTGCGCCCACAAAAAGTGTTGCTGGCGAAGTTCTATAGAAGCCGGGAAGAAACTGATAAGTGCATATAATATAGGAAGCTGTAATAACATAGGTAGACAACCAGCCATCGGATTGACTCCTGCCTTTTTATAGAGGCCCATAACTGCCTGTTGCTTTTTCATAGCATCTTCGGTCTTCGGGAATTTTTTACCTATTTCGTCTATTTCAGGTTTCAGCACCCTCATTTTTGCAGAGGATACGTACGTTTTGAAAGCTATTGGAAAAAGTAACGATTTAATAACAATGGTAAGAATCAGGATAACTAACCCATAATTCATGTTGAACCCGTTCAGGAAATCGAAAATAGGGATAACAATAAACTTGTTTACCCATCCGAAAATACCCCATCCAAGGCTGATTTGTCCATTTAGGTCCAAATCATTGCCTGAGGAGTACTTTTTAAGGAGTTTGTAATTATTTGGCCCAAAGTAAAAGCTCATTCCAAAGTTCTCATCCGAGTTATGTCCATACGGAATGGTTAGGTCGGCAGAATAATTTTTTACAAGTTTCGGATTTTTGTTGTTCTCACATTCTACTGCAGGACTGCCAAATTTGGTGTTGGCAATGAGTATGGAGGAAAAGAATTGTTGTTTGAAAGAAACCCAACTAATATCTGAGGCTAATATCTTCTTGTCATCTTTCATCGGGGAAAGGTGGTCAACCTCATCCTGGTAAAATTTGTAATAAACAGTTGAAGTGCGTTGTTGGTTTTGTACACTTGCTTCCTGAGACGGGGCATGCATACTCCAATCCAACGAAATATCCTGTGAATTGGATGCAATGATATCCTGCAGTCCTACTACCCGAACACTGCATTGTAAAAGGTAAGTTCCTGTTTTTAAGGAATAAACAAACTGAATATATTTCTTTGGATCGGCAGTATTTAACTGCATGGTAACCATTGATGAGTCCCTACCTGTTGAGGTTGAGTTTGAAACTGAAGTAAAGTACAATGAATCCGTAGAAATAAACTTGGAATAAGCATTTAATATTAATCCAAAGTGGTTGGAATCAGGGGTAAACAGAATTAAAGGTCCGCCTGCACTTGTTTTAAAGTTTTTAAGTTCAACCGATTCTATCTTTCCACCCTTGGTGCCAATAGTAGCCTTTAATAAATCATTTTCAAGTACATAGGTGTTATCCTTCCCGGTTAAAGCAGGGTAAAAAATCCCATTCTCGGTTTGAACTT
>DATHNK010000340.1:0-5978 GCA_035486075.1 Bacteroidia bacterium | reverse complement strand
ATTATGATAGGTAGAAGGATAATTCCGTGTCGTCACCCAAAAGAAACGGTTAGCGGAATCCAATGAAGCAACTGCATCCAAATGCGGAGGATTAATATTGGCGCCTGTTAGCGGCCCCATAAAAGTAAAGGTGGAATCATTCACTTTGGTTGAGTAATAAAGGGTCGTAGTTGTTCCATTATTCAAGCTATTAAAGAAAAGCGTATTCCCATCCGGAGAAATAAACGGTTCCATCGCATCAGGCACTGTATCACCTAAAATTGTCACCCGGAACTCCGGGCCAAAAACAGGGTAAGACTGGCAGAAAGAAACTTGATCGATACCCAATAAAAGCAAAAACAGAAGTATATTTTTCATATTATCAAAGATAGGCAATTACTTAAAAAGCAGGTAAACCGCCAGTATCAAACAACCAAACCCTGCAATGTGATGGAGTTGTAATACATTGGTTTTAAAAACTACTGTCGAAAAAATTACAAACACGGAAAGGGTTATTACTTCCTGTATCACTTTTAACTGCAACAGTGAAAAAGGCCCGCCGTTTTCTTCAAAACCAATACGGTTGGCAGGTACCTGGAAACAATATTCCAGCAAGGCAATTCCCCAACTTATCATAATAACTGCAAACAGAGGCAAGTTCTCCCAGCCTTTCATCGTTTTAAATTTCAAATGCCCATACCAGGCAAAGGTCATAAAGGTGTTGGAGAGGATAAGGAATACAATGGTGAAAATGGCTTTTTTCATAAAGTAAGTTTTGGAAATACAAAAATAGCTGCATACTTCTTACTAAAGGTAAAAAAGATTCCCAACTTCCTACTAATACTCACCCCCGGCCCCTCTCTGTAAATAGAGAGGGGGGAAGTGCGAAACAATTGCAAAATTACTTTTCCCCTCTCTATATTTATAGAGAGGGGTGCAGGGGTGAGTACACATGTCCCTTATTTTTCGCAAATTTGCCCCTACAATCTCAATATACTATGCCGAAAATATCTCACAAAGGCGGTTTGATGCCTGCCTCACCCATACGTAAACTGGTTCCTTATGCCGAAGCTGCTAAGAAAAAAGGTAGAAAAGTATATCACCTGAACATTGGCCAGCCGGACATTAAAACTCCGGACACCATGCTAAACGCCATTAAGAATTTCCCATACCCTATTATTGAATATACCCACAGCGCAGGGATTGAAAGCTACCGCCGCAAGCTGGTTGACTATTACAAAAAATACCAGATAGACCTTGACTACACCGAGATAATGATTACCACAGGCGGCTCCGAGGCTATAGAAATTGCCATGATGACCTGCTTTAACGAAGGCGATGAAATTCTGGTGCCTGAGCCATTCTACGCCAATTACAACGGTTTTGGATGCGCTGCCGGAATAGAAATAAAAACCATTACTGCCGATATTAAAACCGGATTCGCACTTCCACCTATTAGCGAATTTGAAAAAATGATCACTCCGAAAACAAAAGGAATAATGATCTGCAACCCCAACAATCCTACAGGTTACCTTTATTCCCGTGAGGAAATTGAGCATTTGGGAGAATTGGTTAAAAAATATGATCTGTTCTTTTTGGTAGACGAAGTGTACCGCGAATTTTGCTACGATGGCAACGAACATTTCTCGGCCATGCGCTTAACCGGAGTAGAAAATAATGTAATTATGCTCGATTCCGTTTCCAAACGCTACAGCGCCTGCGGATTGAGGATTGGCGCACTTATCACCCGCAACAAAGAAGTACTGGAAATAGCGTTAAAATTCGCGCAGGCCCGTTTAAGCCCGCCAACAGTGGGACAGGTAGCCGGCGAAGCTGCCATCAATACTCCCGATTCGTATTTTAAAGAAGTGGAAGCCGAATATGTTTCTCGCAGAAACCTGGTGGTAGATATGCTCAATAAAATTGACGGCGTATTTTGCCCCAAGCCCAAGGGTGCATTCTATTGTTTTGCGTCGCTCCCTATTGATGATGCCGATGTATTTTGCCAATGGCTGCTTGAAGATTTTGAACACAACGGGCAGACCGTTATGCTCGCCCCGGCGAGTGGATTTTACTCTACCAAAGGGCAAGGTAAAAATGAAGTGCGCATTGCTTATGTGCTTAATACAACTGATTTGAAAAATGCCATTGATTGTTTGGAACAGGCGTTGTTGGTCTACCCGGGAAGGGTTCTTATCAATGAAGAATTAGGAATTAGAAATTAGGAATCATACGTCATGGCGAGGCTCTGCGAAGCCATCTTACCCTAATCGCCGCTTTTCACTTTTAGCTCATTTTGGGCGTGTCGGCTGATGCACAAGCCGTCGGGCTTTCCGTTTCAAGTCCTCTCCGCCAGCTGGCGGATGCGGGCTTTCCACTGCAAACCCTCACGCAAAAAGTATTTTACTGCCTGTAGGCTCCGACCCCTCACGCAGTAATAATACTATAAGCACATGTATATCCCTTGTTTATAATTTTTTATTGTAATTTATATTCAATCTGGTAAATGATATTATCTTTGGTTGCATAAAATTGCCCACCATGAAAAAATATGTTGCAGAATTTATCGGAACTTTTTGGCTCGTACTTGGCGGATGCGGCAGCGCATTGCTGGCTTGCGGATTTCCAAATGTCGGAATAGGATTGCTCGGTGTTTCCCTCGCCTTCGGGTTGACGGTTTTAACTATGGCGTATGCCATAGGTTCCATTTCCGGCGCGCATCTTAATCCGGCGGTTACTATTGGTTGCTGGGTAGGTGGAAGAATTGGCGCGAAAGATGTTTTACCCTATATCATCTCTCAAATAGTTGGCGCCATTGCAGCTGCCGGAGTACTTTATATTATTGTAACTGGCAACGGTTCGCCCATTGGCAGCTTTGCCGCAAACGGCTATGGAGACCATTCTCCGGGGCATTACAGCATGTTAGCCGCCATTGTATCCGAGTTTGTAATGACGTTCATGTTCCTAATGATTATACTTGGCGCAACCGATGAAAAAGCCCCCAAAGGCTTTGCGGGCATTGCCATCGGGCTTGCACTGACACTCATACATTTGGTAAGTATACCTGTCACCAACACCTCCGTTAACCCCGCCCGAAGCATCAGCCAGGCATTGTTTGTAGGAGATTGGGCTTTATCACAACTCTGGCTTTTTATTGTAGTTCCTATTGCCGGTGCAGCCTTTGCCGGGGTGGTTTATAAGTTTCTGGCAAAGGACTAGTAGGGGCAGACCCATGTGTCTGCCCTATATCCGAAATGTAGGTTTCCACATTCGCATCGGATGTTTCGTTTTGTGGGCGGACACACGGGCCCGGCCCTATATCCGAAATGTAGGTTTCCACATTCGCATCGGATGTTTTTGTTTTGTGGGAAGCCCCATGTGTCTGCCCTATATTCGAAATGTAGGTTTCCACATTCGCATCGGATGTTTTGTTTTGTGGGCGGACACACGGGTCCGCCCCTACATGGCGGTGCGATATCATTCAGGGCGGCGGCGTGTGGTATATTGATTATTTGCTACAAACAGAACACCCCGCTGGGGTTTGCAAAAAATTTAAGGAAGTATTTTAAACCTGCCCGGCTCGGACTACCACTAATTCGGTCCCACTATTTAATGGTATACCATTTATTTATGGTATTTATTTTCTTCCTGCTCATCTCTTATATCTCATCTCTTATATCTTCAATAAAGCCCCCCGCCTTCTGTCCAAAGCTAATTGCAAACGGTTTCATCTGCCGGCAAAAAAGTTTTATTTTATACATATTCTCACATAACACAAAGGTAGTGTGCCAAATAGTGCTTTTTTAAAAAGCCATTGACTTTAGGAAAAACTCTATTTCAGATAAAATTATTTCTAATTGATAATCAACTTATTCTAAACATAAACGGTGTATTAATCTGTGAATCTGTGGCTTGTCCCTCATTTCGCTTGCCTCACACTTGCCACACAAACACCCATCCTAAAAATGGGGTATAAAATTTTGATAGTATAAAACGGGGCTTAATAATCTAACTACCTGCATTTTACAGACCTATTTTATATACCCGAAAAATTCGTAAAAGTATAAAATAGTGTAAAATAAAGTCGGAGCCAAACGGCGGGCAAAGTCGGCAATTAGTCCGAGCCCGACTGGCAAAAAAATGAGAGTCCCCCATACCCACAAATGCAACTCCACAGGTACAAAATGTCTTTCGCGTGAGAGATAGTAGCGGAAAGCCCGGAGCCTCAGCGGGCTCCCGAAATAAATTCGGGACAGGCCTTGTAGTGTATAGCCCGACCCTTGCATAGCTTGGGGCACGCCCAAATCCTGTTTCTTTTCAAAAAACATTACCTTTGCTCCCTAATTATTACGAGGCAAATGAAAAATGTAGTTTTCCGTGAAGCCCTGAGAGAGGCATTGACTGAAGAAATGAGACGGGATGAAAACGTTTTCCTGATGGGGGAAGAAGTGGCTCAATACAACGGAGCTTACAAAGTGAGCCAGGGTATGCTGGAGGAATTTGGCGCACGCCGGGTAATTGACACTCCCATTGCCGAACTCGGTTTTGCAGGTATAGGTGTAGGCGCTGCCATGAATGGCCTCCGCCCGGTAATTGAATTTATGACCTTTAACTTTTCATTGGTCGCCATAGACCAGGTGGTGAACTCGGCATCCAAAATGCTGGAAATGTCGGGCGGACAAATAAATGTGCCTATTGTATTCAGGGGGCCGACAGCATCGGCTGGTATGCTTGGGGCACAGCACTCAAACGCCTTCGACAGTTGGTATGCTAATTGCGCGGGACTGAAAGTGATAGTACCATCTAACCCAATGGATGCAAAAGGATTGCTCAAATCTGCCATTCGCGATAACGACCCTGTCATTTTTATGGAATCGGAACAGATGTATGGCGACAAAGGCGATATCCCGGAAGGAGAATACCTTATCCCTATTGGGGTTGCCGATATTAAAAGAGCAGGTACCGATGTTACTATTGTTTCTTTTGGCAGGATTATGAAAGTGGCTATGGCTGCTGCTGTTGAACTGCAAAAGGAAAATATTTCCGCCGAAGTAATTGACCTTAGAACGATACGCCCTATAGACTACGCAACGGTTATCAACTCGGTAAAAAAGACCAACCGTTTGGTTATAGTGGAAGAAGCCTGGCCGCTCGGTTCTATAGCCACCGAAGTAGCTTTCAAAGTGCAAAAGGATGCCTTCGATTACCTCGATGCACCGGTGCGTCGTGTTGTTTCTGCCGATGTGCCGCTGCCATACGCCCCCAACCTGATAGAACTGGCTCTGCCAAATGTAGCTAAGACAGTGAGGGCTGTGAAGGATGTGATGTATAAATAATAACTCTGCGTCATAGCTCCCCCCTATGAAAAAAATACATTCTTATTTTTTATTTTGTTGTCTCCTTTCGTGCGGAACCATTATTGCGCAAAACAAAGAGAAAGCCGACACCGCTTATAATATGGTGGACCAGATGCCAACTTTTCAAGGGGATCTGGATACTTACTTCAGAGATCATTTGCATTATACCCAGGCTGCATTCGACAAGAATATTGAAGGCACCGCATATCTTTCTTTTATTGTAAGCACAACAGGAGAGATTAAAGATGTAAAAATAGAAAAAGGGGTATCGACTGATTTAGATAGTGTTGCTATAGCCGTTATTTCCAATATGCCTAAATGGAGTCCGGGAAAACAAAATGGAAAAGAAGTAAATGTAAGGTGTCACTTGCCGGTGAAATTTTCGGTTGATAAAATTGGTATAGGGCCAAAAAGGATTTATGCAAACCAAAGAAATTTCTGCGATTTGAAAGGATTTTATGTTATTCCTTATTTTGGCGCAGGTATTGGTTCAATTCCTTTTAACAATGGATTACCTAATTTAGCGCCAGCTACGGAAGAATCCGGAAATACTCCGTATTCTTTTAGTTATTCTTTTGGAAGTGAATTCGGATATATGTTCAATAATCACTCTGGTTTATTTGTCGCCTTACAATACCAAAA
>DATHNK010000339.1:0-2479 GCA_035486075.1 Bacteroidia bacterium | reverse complement strand
AGAAATGGCCAATCATTTCCTTTAGGTTCAGCGTGAGTGGACGAAGGTTTTGAAGTTTGCCTACTTTAATATCTCCGTCAATGGTGAAAATATCGTTGTTGCTGATTTTCTCGTGACGCTCCAAATTAATAAGAGCAACATTATTCACATTAAACGCATTTTGTAATTCCGTCTGGCGATAGAGATTATTGATAACGATACTTGGGATAGCATCCTTCTTCAATTCAATAACAATACGCATTCCATCCCTGTCCGATTCATCACGTACATCGTGAATATCCTCCAGTTTCTTATCATTAACAAGGTCAGCGATTTTCTTAATCAACTCAGCCTTATTAATCATGTAAGGGATTTCATTGATAACAATCTGCTCCCTTCCGGCAACTACTTCTTCAATATGCCTGCAACGAACTACAATTCTTCCACGGCCTGTGCGGAATGCTTCCCTAACTCCATCCATACCATAAATTGTTCCGCCTGTAGGGAAATCGGGAGCAACAATAATGCTTTTGCCTTCGGCATCGGGCATTATTAACTCATCTATTGTGATGGCAGGGTTCTCAAGATAAGCAAGGGTACCGTTTACTATTTCGGTTAGGTTATGAGGTGCAATATTTGTCGCCATACCTACCGCAATACCCGAAGCACCGTTTAACAGGAGGTTTGGTATGCGGGAAGGGAGTACGGTCGGTTCTGATTCAGAATCATCATAGTTAGGGATGAAGTCAACGGTTTCCTTATCTATATCGGCAATCATTTCTTCGGCTAACTTGCGCAGACGGGCTTCGGTATAACGCATTGCTGCCGGGCTGTCTCCGTCGATAGAGCCAAAGTTACCTTGTCCGTCAACCAATGGATAGCGCAATGACCAGTCCTGGGCCATACGCACCATGGTATCATATATAGAGGCGTCACCGTGCGGGTGATACTTACCCATAACCTCACCGACAATCTTTGCCGACTTTTTGTATGCCCTATTTGAAAGTACACCCAATTCATACATGCCAAAAAGTACTCTTCTATGTACAGGCTTGAGTCCGTCCCGAACGTCCGGAAGGGCACGTGATACGATTACCGACATTGAATAGTCAATGTAGGCAGTCTTCATTTGTTCTTCGATATTGATTGGTATAATTGTTTCGCCTGTTGCCATAAATAGTTCTTTGTTTAGTCAGTTAAAATAAAAGAGAAGTCTTTTGGGTTTTTCTCAATGAGCGCCGAAATTATGCAAAATCATCGGTAATGGTGCCAAAAATTTGTTGGGGATTTATTAACAAATTCTGTGGTAGAGATATTGGGGTTTTTATTGGGGTAAAAGGAAATTTGTTATCTTTGTGTTATGCAAGCGCAAGTGAACATAGAATTTGACCAATTAATAAGATTAGCCAAAAACTTACCTGCTAAGCAGTGGCTAAAACTTAAAAATGAAGTTGAAAAAGAACAGGCGGAACATGATACCTCCGACTTAGTAGCTTTTTTACTTACCGGACCTGTATTTTCTAAAAAACAGTTGAACTCAATAGCAAAAACAAGAAAAGCATTGAATCAATGGCGGACAAAATAGTGCTGGCGGACACATCCGTGATGATTGACTATTTCCGCAAAACTGATAAGAATAAAGCACAACTTATAACCTTAGCTCTACAGGGGTATAGTTTTTGCATTTCTGCAATTACCGAATATGAGATATATTCAGGGGCAACACCCGCACAACTTCCTTTTTGGAATGAGTTATTGGAAAAGGTTCAAGTTATTCCCTTTGACAAGGCGGCCGTAAAAACTGCTGTGGAAATAAACCGTAGGTTGAAACATAAACGCAAGCAAATTGACCTTGCAGACCTTTTCATTGCAGCTATAGCTGTTGCCCACAAGTTGCCCTTTGCAACCCTGAACAAAAAGCATTTTGACCGAATTGAAGAGCTTGAAATTGTAAAATAGAGGGTCAATGCAAGGCTGAAGAACCCCAAGCTTAATGGAAGAAAACGAAGAATTAATAAATAAAATTAAAAGCCTCGGATACGTTATTCGCCAAAGGGGTTATGCAAACGAAGAAGATGCAAATAAAGATAATTATGCTTATAGGTATTGGCAAATACCGGCAGAAAATAAAGAGTTAAAGAATACACCATTCTATTATAATACCGAGAACGATTTTATTCATTTTACATCTATCGATTCTCTCTTTGGGATTTTAAATTCTCGTCATTTAAGACTTTATAATTTGTTGAATATGGATGATAAGTTTGAGCTTGAATATGCTCAAAAAGCTCTGTTAGTGAAACATCCAGATGAATGGGCTAAAGAACAGTTGTACTCCTTCTCAATGTGTTCTTCGTCTGAAATTTTAAATGAAGAGCCTAAAAAGAAGAAGCACTTGCTTTGGAAACTTCATGGAAAAGACGGTCACGGTGTTGTTATCAGATTGAAAATCGAAAATGACCTTAGTAGTTGGTTAAACTATTATCTAACCAAGTGTTTT
>DATHNK010000338.1:0-9443 GCA_035486075.1 Bacteroidia bacterium | reverse complement strand
AAGATCTTTTCTATTTCCGGGAAATAACGGTTAGCGCGCTTTAAGCACAGCACAGTTTGCGATTGCCAATAGGTATTCACCAGCATTTCCTGTTCCAGGTTTTCCCTTACACCAAAACGTTTCATGGGTACCAATTCCCCTGCAAAACTCAAAGTATCAGGCAAAGGAACAGATAGAACTTTATAAGTCTGGTTAAAGGTATTCGTTTCCACAATGCTACTGGTAGAAAAGTTCAGGAATTCCAGCATTAATGCCAATAGGACAAACAGCACCGCCCCCGGTAAAATATTTTTAATTCTTTTCAGCATCTTTTGCATTCAACTCTATTGCGAACTTATGTTTCCCGGCTTTTTGATTTTTGTTATAATAAAAAAAGCAGCAAGGGAAAGGAGGAAAAAGATTATCATTATTGCACTATAAAGTCCCGACCATTCCAGCAAATATTTATTCATAATCACTACGCAAGAGAGGCAGATACCTGTGTATGCTATATACAAAACAGCAATCTGAGCTTCTTTTAATCCAAGATAATATAAATGGTGCGTGGTGTGATCCTTACCCCCCTTAAATGGAGACGTTCCTTTTAGGAGACGATTAAAGAACACAACTGTTGTATCTATAATGGGTAGTGCAAAAGTAAGTATGGCTGAAATAATTCTCTTTTCCGGGGGCAATATAATGGCCGAAGAAGAGCCATTCCATAAAAATATGATACTGAGGGCTGCCATAAAAAGGCCCAGAAATTGCGTGCCAGTATCCCCCATAAACATTTTGGAAGGATGCCAGTTGAAGAACAGGAATGCCAGTATGCAAGAAGAAGTGCCCAGCATGAGAATAAAGAATTCATCTTTGAGCGGTTTCTCTATCAGGATCAGGGAAATCATTGTGGACAGAGCCCCCAGCACCACAATAGAAGCAATGGCATCCATATTATCCAGCAAGTTTATCGCATTCATTAAGCCTACTACCCATAACATTGTTACTACGTAATTTAAGTAAATATTTTCAAATACTTGTATATAAATACCGGAATAAATTAAGATAATTCCACAAAAAACCTGGGTCGAAAACTTGAGAATAGGATTGGTATCGTAGGCATCATCGGCAAGCCCCATAAGAAAAGCAATAGTGCATGCAGCCAATAAACCTAAAATTTCCGAATGCAATAATAATTGAGAAGATCCGAAATAAAGAGAATACGTAATAAGCGAAAGAAGAAAGGTGATATAAAACGTTATTCCGCCCAGCGCAGGCTTGTATACATCGCTCCAGCGAATGGTGCCTTCGCTTTTCCTGACCCCTAATGTTTTTGAAAACCGCAGAAACAACCCATTCATTAGAATGGAGAGTACAAAAACCAATGTGAAATAAGTAAAATAAAATAAGGGCAGGTTGAGCATTTTATCTCCGTTATAATAATTAGAACTGGCTGTTGAATTCCTTTAAATTCTTACCCTTACTATCTTTTTCTGAAAGGACAGGATTATCTATATTCCAGGGTATCATAATGTCAGAATCATTCCAGATGATAGATTCTTCGGAAGGCTTATTATAAAAGTCGGAGCATTTATAAAGTAATACCGTATCATCTTCCAGTGTAAGGAACCCGTGAGCAAATCCTTTGGGGACATAGAACAGGGTTTTATTTTCGGCGCTCAATTCTACGCCAACGTACTTTCCGTATGTCGGAGATGTTTTCCGGATATCTACTGCAACATCCCAAATGGAGCCCTGGATAACACGTAATAATTTTGCCTGCGCATGCGGAGGATTCTGAAAATGCAATCCCCTTATCACTCCTTTTTGCGAGAAGGATTGATTGTCCTGCACAAATTCTTCGCTTATCCCTGCTTCAGCGAATTTCTTTTTATTGTACGGTTCGTAAAAATAGCCTCTTGCATCACTGAATACATCGGGTTGAATAATTAATAAACCTTCTATGAAGGTTGTGGTGACTTGCATATTGTTTTATGTTTCGTAATAATTGCCATGGCCGGATGTGTAACCATATCCGTAACCATAATAACCGTATTTGTAATAACTGTACCCATACTTCTGCCGCTTGAAATCGACACCATTTAAAATGATAGATAATTTATGAAACTGGTTCTCATAATATAGCTTATCAATAAAATAAATAAACTCCCGTTTGGAGTAATCAACCCGCATCAGGTAGATAGGATAATCTGACCGCTGAAGCATGGCTATACCATCGGTAACAAGCCCTACCGGCGGATTATCCACAATAATAATATCGTATAATGTTTTCAGGTTAGTGAGCACATCGTCCATGGCTTTACTTATAACAAGTTCTGAAGGGTTCGGCGGAATAGGGCCGGCAGTAATAATATCTAGGTTATCATTTTCCGTTTTTTGAATCACCTCCTCCACTTTATATTTGCCAATAAGCAGGGTACTCATCCCCTTTGAATTATCTAACCCGAAAGCTGTATGAATACGAGGTCTTCTCATATCAAGGTCAAGTACAATTACCCTTTTGCCGGAATACGCTATTATACCTCCTAAATTAACACAAACAAAAGTTTTTCCTTCACCTGAAATCGTAGAGGTAATGGATATAACCTTTGCTTCCGTTTCATTGGCAATAAACTGCAAATTGGTTCGAATAGACCTGAACGATTCTGCTAAAATAGATTTAGGATTATGGTTAACTATAATTTGAGAAGCAGGAATTTCCTTGGTGTATTTGGGAATAATACCCAATATGGTTATCGGGCTTTCTGTTAGTTTTTCAATTTCATACACCGAAGTGATGTTATTGTAAAACATGTAAATAACTATGAGTATTATTATACACGTTGCCGCAGCTATAAGGAGTGCGATAATCAACGTTACCGACTTTTTGGGCGACACCGGTATCCATTCCGGGATGCCTTTTTCCAGTATATCGCTTTCAGCAACATACCCTGCTTTTGAAATAGCATACTCGGCTTTCTTTTCCAGGAGCATGTCATAATATTTTTCATCAATACTTGCCTGGCGCTGTAATCTTAAATTCTCGAGGTTGGTTGTTTCTGTCGGGCTCAATAGTTTACGTTGTATTTCATCTCTTTCAGAAATAAAATCCTGTTTGGCAGATTCCATTTTATCCTTTAGAATATCAATAGATTTAAAGATGACATCCTTCTGCTGCTTTATAAGCCCATCCAGTTCCTGCACCCGGATATTGGCATCTGTCGCATCGAATGAGGCCGATTGACGTTCCCCGATATATTCCCGCAGAATATTAATATTATCCTTCAAACTATTGCTTTCATCAATCATGCTAAGCTGAATGATCAGTTCGGAAGGATCAATATTTTGCTCGTTGTTTATTTTTTTTGCAACATCACTCAGCAGTTTCTGGTCAATTTCCAGGTTAGATATTTTTTCGTCCAACGATTGCAGGAAACCACCATTGGCATTCATCAACTGTCCGGATTGATTGGAAGCAAACCCTTTTTTCCTGATCGTGTCGCCCATGGTCTTCTCGGTTGCCCTTATCCTGCTATAAATTGTATCCAACTGCTCGTTTACAAAATTCAAAATACTCTCCGAACTTTCTTTTCTTTTCCTTAAAATCTCATTTATGAATTGAGCGCCCATCGTGTTTACAATATCCGCAGCTTTTGTATCATCCTCATCACGGCAGGAAACTTCAATCGTCTTCGCATCCGAGTTGAGTATTTTAATAGTTATTTGTTTAGCATAGTATTTAGAAAGATCGTTATAATCATTTATCAGAAAATAATCCGCATCCTTTTTTATGTTTTTAATGGACTTTGAAATTTCAGAAGGGATGATGACAGTTATTTTTATGTTTCCATAAGGTGTAACGCACCACTGCCCCGAAGAAAAATTATAAAAATTTTTCTTGCCTCTCCCCAATGCAAAAGCCAGTTTTCCACCATTCAGGCTGCTGAAATCAATATATACGGGAACTTTAACGAGTTTGTACCTTGCTATTGTATCCACATCTGCCTTATATGGCGATGTGAGATATTTTTCATAATTCTTAAATGTGCCTTCTGTATAGTAAGAAACATCCAGTGGTAAAAGCCTGAGAACTTTCTCAATAAAAATTCTTGAGCGCATAAGTTCAACCGATTCAGCCACCTCATTATCACCGCCTCCATACATATTGGCTGTTTGGCTTAAAACCTTATTGGCCGTATTCTGCGAACCAACCTGGATTATACAGTTTTCTTCATAGATACGCTGGGCGTAGCGAAGATATATAACAGCAACGGCAATTGAAACAAGGAATATACCTAGCAGCAATTTCCATTTTTTTTGGGAAATAAGGATAAAAAGCGAAATATCAAACTCCTCGTTAAGAAGAGAAATTTTAGCGTTCCTTCTTCTACGGACAGGCGCTGAATTATTTCCGCTTTCCTCTGATGCCATTCTTTATAGCTTTAGACTCTTAATCAGAACGAATGTCAGTAAGATACTGCTGAGCCCTCCAATTATAGGGGTAATTCTTTCCAGAAGCGTAAGGGTTGGCCTTCTTTGTGGCGTTACATAAATTATATCATTCGCCTGAAGGATAGTATTGCCATCTTTTATACCGTTAATATTATATAGATCAATAAGATATACCTGGGGTTTGGAAGGGTCCCCCCTGATCAGCTTAACTTCTTTGGCCTTTCCGCTTTCAGTAAGCCCGCCCGCCAATGCCAGGGCTTCAATCAATGTGGTGTTATTATTGAGGAGCGGAATAACTTTTGCTGTTCCCGGATCGCCTGGAAATACTATTACCCTGCGGTTAGAAATAGTTAACAAAATATAGGGGCCTTTGTAATATTGAGAATATTTCTTTTCAAGCATTTCGGTCGCTTCCCGGATAGTTAATCCGGTAACCTGGGTTCTGCCAATAACCGGTAATTTTACGGAGCCATCAATTTCCACAAGATAATCTATACTTGTATTTACTGCTGTTGCAGCACCGCTTCCTGAACCGCCGCCGCCTCCGCCGCCATTCATATTGCTGGTATTGGTAAGGTCAATAATATGAAAACCATCCTGCGAAAACAGCCTCATATTCAGAAAGTCATTAGGCGAAATTTTATAATTTACGGCCGTTGTTGAGTCAATAAGTTTATCAAAATGATAGTCTTTTGGTGTTTTCAACATATAGCTAGGGTATAGCAACTCACACCCGGCCAAACCGGTAAGGGCAAAAAGAAAAAGTATTTTCCGCATATTATTTGAGAATTCTCTAAAAGTCAAACTGCAAAGGTACTAATTTTCAATTTTCCGTATACCTTTATCCGTTAGAAGTTTTTTATAGAGATTACTCATGTTTTCAGCTAACGCTATGTAACTGAAATTATTACTCACAAATTCCCGCCCTCCTTTTGATAGCCGGTTTCGCAATTCATTATCATTCACCATTTTACTCATGTTCTCTGAAAAAAGGCCGCTATCATTCAGGGGTGAAAGCAAAGCGGTTACATTGGGAATTACCACATTTTCAATTCCTCCGGTTATAGTTGAAATAACCGGTTTCCCCGCAGCCTGTGCCTCAATAAGGCTTACAGGAGTCCCTTCATTCAGGGAAGAAAGGGCTACCATATCCATTCCAGCCATTGCCGTGTCGGTATCTTTGATCCACGAGGTAAAAATTACACTGGCGGAGAGGTTCTGGTTTTCAACTGTTGAATAGGACAAATTGTATTTTATACATTGGTTAACAAGGGTTTGCTTTAGTTCTCCATCACCTATTATAAAGGCTTTTATTTTTTTTTGTGTGCCTTCTTTAACAGTTTTAAAAGCCTCTAAAAACAAGGCGTGGTTTTTAATGGGAACAAGCCTACCCATAATACCAATGGCAATAGTATCCTCGTCCAGTTTGTATTGAGCCCTGAAATTTTTCCTCTTTATTTCTGTGTTTGTCCAGAATCGCTCCAAATCAAAACCTAATGGAATAATATGGAATTTTTCAGCAGCTGCAATTTTATGGATTTCGGCCAATTCGATCTTCTGTTTATCACTGAGCGCTATTAAGGCAGTACTTTTTGAACCGAGGTATTTTTCAATATTCTTATAAACGGAAGTCTGTATATTGTTAAAATAAGAATGAAAAACATGTCCGTGAAACGTATGAACAATTACAGGAACATTGCAGGAAATAGCTGCCATTCTACCTAAAAAACCCGCTTTTGAAGCGTGAGTGTGAACAATATGCGGCTTATATTCCTTTATAAGTTTTTTTATACTATTATAAGCAACTATATCATTTACAGGGTTTATTGAACGTTTCATAGTGTCTATAATAACCGGCTTAATGCCATATTCTTCCGGGATATGTTCTGAACTTGCCTCTGATTCATCTTTAACACCCCCGGCCAGCAACGTTTCAAATTCAGGGGAAAGAAATTTTGTAAGGTAGGTTACATTAAATGTAGGCCCCCCCAAATTAAAACGGTTAATTAGCCTGAAGACCCTGAACATTTGTGCTTTGAATTATTCTATATTTCGTTTATACCAATGCTGAAAGGCAATCAGTCCCCAAATTTGGGCAACTATATCCTGGGGGTTTGAAGAATGCAATTGTTTTTTAAGGGCCTGTATTTGTTTCACATCAAATATCCCCTGGCTTTCAATATATTCATCATCCAGCCACAACGATTCAATAGAGCCTTTTAATTCCGTTTTAAACCATTTTAATAATGGTACTTCAAAACCTTGTTTTTTTCTGGCAATAACTTCCCTGGGCAACAAATGAGATACCGCATCTCTTAATATCCGTTTCTGATTACCCTCATTTATTTTATAATCAAAAGGCAATGTAAATAAAAATTCAACCAATCTGTAATCGAGAAATGGAACCCGAACCTCCAGGCTATTTGCCATACTCATAAGGTCAGCCTTAACAAGCATATCATTTTGCAGTACAATTTTTACATCTGTTAAAAGAATAGAGTTAAAATTACCGCTTATGCTTGAAAGATGTTCCTTTCTCCTTTCAAAAAATAATTCCCTGAAATTCTCATTCTTTTTATTGAGCAGGCTAAAAGCTTTATCTGCACTGGCAATAGAAGCCCATTCCCAATAACGGCCTCCGTCATCTAATTTTGCGCCTTCCGAAAACCGAATCAACTGCCTTATTTTATTTCCCAAAATAGTATTCCGTGAATGGGGCATTAATTTTAAAAAGGGTGATGAAATAGCTGATATTGTTTTCAGGCTCGGCATGCCTCTTAACTTAAATTCCGCTTTATGCTTATTGTACCCACCCATTAATTCATCTCCACCATCACCGGAAAGACTCACTTTTACATATTGCCGGGCATTCTTGCACAAGATATACATCGGTATAGATGATGAATCACCAAAGGGTTCGCCCAGGGTATCCAATATGTTATAAAGTTCCTTGAACAGATCACTGTTATCAAGCCGGAAAGTATGGTGCCTGGTACCCAGTTTTTTGCTTACAAGTTCGGCATATTGCGTTTCATCAAAAATTGGTTCTTCCTTATAGCCTATTGAAAAAGACATAAGGTCTTTTTTATGCAGGGAAGCCATGGCAGTTATAGCAGAGGAATCTAGTCCCCCGCTTAAAAATGTTCCCACAGGAACATCTGCAAGAAGCCTTTTTTGCACTGAATCTTCGAATAACTTATAAAAGGTTTTTACGGCTTCATCGTATGAGATATTCTTATTCTCACTTCCTTCCACATAAGGCTGCAGACAAAATGGTGTGAAAGCCAGTTTGCGGTCGATACAATTAATTTTCGCCCAATTCCCTACCGGGAATTTTTTAACATTTTCCAGCATTGTATTCGGAGCAGGAATATAATTAAGCTGCAGATATTCAATAAGCGATATATTATCTATTTTTCTTTCAAACGGGTATTCTAAAAGGGCTTTCATTTCTGAAGCAAAAATGAATCTGCTTCCATCATAAAAGTAAAACAGGGGTTTGATGCCAAACCTGTCCCTTGCTATAAAAAGGACTTTCTGCAGATTATCGTAAATAGCAAATGCAAAAAAACCGTTCAGTTTATTCAGGAATTTCTCTCCTTCATGCATGTAAAGTTGCAGCAATACCTCCGTATCACCGGTGGTCTCAAATGCCACTCCCTTTTGCAGCAATGTTTCCCGGAGTTCCTTAAAATTAAAGATCTCCCCGTTATAGACAATTACATACCTCCCGTCGGAACTATAAAATGGCTGGTCGGAAGCTTTGCTGGTATCAATAATTGACAGCCGTGTATGCCCCAGCAACGCATTAAAATCAGCAAAGGAGCCATGACTGTCGGGACCCCTGTGGTGTAATGCATGCGTAGCCGATTTTATAGCACCAAAATACTTAGCCGCTTCTTCAGAACTTGTTATTATACCTGTTATTCCACACACTACACTATACTTTAAGAGTCAATTTCTGCTTGTTTAATATACCAAATTACTACCTTCTTCATTAACAGGTAATGATATAAATCATGCTATTTATCCTGCTAACCCCTTTTGAGCGGCAAATGTAGTTTTTAGTGAGTAATAATATTATATATAGTTTTGCAGCGTAAAAAATTATATGAAAACAACCACTGATTTTAACATAACCTCCTGGGTAAAAGTTCCTGAAAACTCCGATTTCCCAATTTATAACTTGCCCCTGGGAATTATTAAACACCCATCCGGTAAAGTTTCTGCAGCTACGGCCATTGGTGATTCAGTTTTAGATCTTTCAGCCCTTGATAAGTCAGGCTTTTTTAAAACTCTTAACTTACCGGCTGGTATCTTTGACAAAGATTCACTCAATGATTTTATTGCTCTTGGAAAACCCGTTTGGAAAGCCTTGCGTAATGAGATTAAATTACTATTAAATGAAAGCTATCCGGAACTTAAGGAAAACAGGCAGGCAATATCAGCTTGTCTTTTTAAAATGACAGATGTGGAAATGTTGTTGCCGGTAAAAATTGGTGATTATACTGACTTCTATTCAAGCAAGGAACATGCCACCAATGTAGGCTCTATGTTCCGGGACCCGAAAAATGCATTGCTTCCAAATTGGTTGCATTTGCCTGTTGCTTATCATGGCCGCTCATCCTCTATCTTAGTTTCAGGCCAAAATTTTCACCGCCCCAAAGGACAGGTAGCTCCTCCGGGAATTGATAAACCTTTCTTCTCCCCTTCCAAAGCCATGGACTTTGAATTGGAAATGGCTTTTGTAATTGGCAAACAAACAGAATTGGGGCAATCCGTTTCCACTAAAGAAGCCGACGATTATATTTTTGGCATGACTTTATTTAACGACTGGTCGGCCCGCGATATTCAGCGCTGGGAGTATGTTCCGTTAGGGCCATTTTTAGCCAAAAATTTTGCTTCAACTACATCCCCCTGGATAGTTAGCCTGGAAGCCCTTGAGCCTTTCCGTACCAAATCCCCTGAACAAGATCCGGAGGTGCTTCCATATTTAAAAAGAGCAGACGAAAATA
>DATHNK010000337.1:0-8878 GCA_035486075.1 Bacteroidia bacterium | reverse complement strand
GTGTGCTTTCAGGTCCGGGGCGATGATCGAGTCCAGTTTCTCAGCCTGAATTCTCACGACCATACAATTTTTGTGTTTTTCTACCTTTAGGGACATGGTGTTATTTTTTTACAAATTTATGTATTTAATTGAATTGACGGTATTCTTTCAACTATTGTTTTTATCTTTTAAGTCGCGCAGAAACTTAGAAACGTAAATAAAGTCCTGTAATTCTTTATTGTCGGTATTCAGAATGGTTTTATTTGTACCCTCCCACCATTTCTGGTTATTGCAGATAAACACCACCTTCTCACCTATTTCCATCACCGAATTCATATCGTGGGTAATAACAATGGTGGTCATTTGGTATTCTTCGGTTATTTCTTTTATCAGCTTATCGATAAGGATAGATGTTTTGGGGTCGAGCCCCGAATTTGGCTCATCACAAAAAAGGTATTTCGGGTTTGGAGCAATAGCCCTCGCAATAGCCACCCTCTTTTTCATGCCTCCGCTTAATTCGGAAGGATATAGATTGCCCGCTTCATTAAGGTTGACGCGGGAAAGACAGAATTGCGCCCTTTCCTTTTGTTCTTGTTCTGTCATATCGGTGAACATGGCCAATGGGAAGGTAATATTCTCCTCTACGGTTTTAGAATCAAATAATGCACCACCCTGGAAAAGCATGCCTATTTCTTTCCGCAGGTTCTGCTTCTCTTTTGCTCCCATTTTAAGTGCATCTTTTCCGTCAAAAAGTACCTCTCCCGTATCCGGCTGTGTGAGGCCTACTATACATTTCAGCAACACCGTTTTGCCTGAACCGCTTTCCCCGATTATCAGGTTGGTAATGCCCCTTTCAAATTTACAGGAAATGTTTTGTGTAACATGTCTTGTTCCAAAGGTTTTATTGATATTTTTTAACTCTATCATAAACTTTAGGAAAGCAACAACTGGGTTAATATAAAGTTAAAGATCAAAATTAATATGCTGCAATACACTACCGCCCTGGTGCTTGATTTGCCCACCTCCAATGCCCCGCCTTCAGTATAATACCCATGATAGGCCGAAACGGAAGCTATGATAAATGCAAACACCACAGTTTTAATAAGCGCATAGGTAATATTAAATGAATTGAACTGGTATTGCACACCATAAACAAATTGGTAAGTGCTTACTACACCGGCAAGCGTTCCGAGCAGCCATCCTCCGGCAATACCGAGAAACATGCTTATTATAATAAGGAACGGATTAATGAGCATACAGGCCACTATTTTGGGCAGAATTAAAAATGAACGGGAATTAACACCCATAATTTCCAGTGCGTCTATTTGCTCGGTTATACGCATGGTGCCGATCTCGGAAGCAATATTAGAGCCCACTTTTCCTGCAAGGATCAAACTTATTATAGTGGGAGAAAATTCAAGTATAACAGAATCGCGGGTGGTGTAACCTATAGCATATAGCGGAACCCAGGCGCTGGTGAAACCAAATGCCGCCTGTATGGTAATTACCGCACCCATAAAGAGCGAGATAATAGCCACAATAGGTAAAGAGGTTATTCCCAAATTATCTATTTCATGGAATAATTCCTTTTTGAAAACCTTCCACTTCCCGGGCACGGTCATTACCCGTTGAAGCATGGAAAAATACCGGCCTATGTGGAAGAAAAGTCTGTTGAACATATAATCCGCACGAAATTAGGTATTTTTAATTTATCAGCCTAAGGCGGACTGATATTCATTTCTGTACTATATTTGCAAATATGGCGAAAAAAACAAGAAGGTTTTTACTGATTGTTACAGTACTCACCACCATACAAATGCTAAGCGGATGCTTTATTTTCAGGCCCCGGAACCATTGCGGCACCTGCCCGAATTTTAGTTCGCGTAATCCGCATTACCACTAATAAAAATCTTGAATTTTAAAATGCCGGATGCTGAATTTATGATACAAAATAAAAAGCAGAGATTGCTTCGTACCTCGCAATGACGATTGGGTTTTCAAAATATCATTCAGAGCGTTACTACGTCATTGCGAGGCACGAAGCAATCTCTATAGTTACACAAGTTCCTTCATTCTATTTTTCTTTGGATTTTTAGATTCCATGAAGAAAGTCGGGCTTTTTTTCGGTTCCTTTAATCCTATACATATTGGCCATTTGGTTATTGCTGAATACATGGTGGAGTTTACACCGCTGGAGCAAATATGGTTTGTAGTGTCGCCCCAGAATCCGCTGAAAAAAAAGGAAAGCCTGCTGAGTGAGAACAACCGCATACACATGGTGCGCATTGCCATTGAAGATGATTCCCGGTTTAAAGCCAGCAATATTGAGTTTAGCCTGCCCCGGCCATCCTATACTATAGATACACTAGTCCATTTAACTGAAAAATACCCCAAGGTTGATTTTTCCTTAATAATTGGGCACGACAACCTCTCTACCCTTCCTAAATGGAAGAACTACGAGGCCTTATTAAGAAACTACAAGTTGTATGTATACCCACGCATATCTTCCGCTCAAGAGAAGTCAATACTTGAGACCCACCCATCCGTCATTATAACCAATGCTCCTATTGTAGAATTATCCTCCACCTTTATTCGCAAGGCTATTGCCGAGGGCAAAACCATTAAACACATGGTTCCTCCAAAGGTGGGAGAGTATATAGATGAAATGAACTATTACAAGAAATAGTCGGAGCCCTTACGCTTCGGTCAGGATTATTAAACCCGACTGGCAATAATTCACAGGAGTAAATTTCACCTCCATTTTTCCTTCAAAATTCAGCATGTTTTTTGGGGCTTTTATTTTACATTGTTTTACACTTTTACGTGTTTTAAGGGAGTATAAAACAAACAACACATTTAACTGATAACCTGATGATTGTATGCTATACCCATTTTATACTATTACCTACCCTATAAAATAAAACATACAATATGTCAGATAATCAATGTCTTGTATGGATTTCATACTCCATTGCTATATAAAGTATAAAATAAAACCAGCATCCAACAGATAATATGCGAGTTACAGATACTTTTGGTTGCTTTTATTTTATACTGGGTAAAAGGCGTAAAAGTTTGCTGCGGCAATTGTGGGGTAATTGCCAGACAATTATAATACAATGGAATGGGTATATTTACGGGATGAAAAAGGGGTTTTTATTGTTTTATTTCTTTAGCATTACTCTATGCGCTAACGCCCAAGTAACTTTTGAGAAGAATTACCTTACAAAAGGGTTTTTTAACTCTATTACTGTAAATCAGTGGCCTGCTATATTAAATGCAAGTGATAGTGGATATTATTTGTTCACGTGGAATGGGGATTCAAGTAAGGAAAATAATCATTGGTTAGGAATATCAAAAGTAAATAAGAAAGGTGAATTGTTATGGAATAAAAATTCGGATAATTATACGGTACAAGATGATTATGGGTGTGTTGGCTTGGGTGGAGTAATTCAATATTCTGATAGTAGTTTTGCAATGCTTTGGAATGATTCATACTCAAATCAAGTTGTACAACGGGACGGATTGATTCATTTTGATAAAAATGGAAATACAATATGGGGGAAAAAGTATATGTTTTCTTCTCCTTGGGGGTATCCATATATGAATTGCATTGCAAAAACATTGGATGGGGGAATTATTGGATGGGGCTCGGTTATAGATGATGCAAATAGTATTAGCTGGGATGTTCTCATGAAAACAGATAGTGCAGGAAATCTACAATGGTGCAAAGGCTATTTACCTGATAATTCCTTTGAAAATGTAATTGTAAGTTCAAGAGTACTCACAACTTCTGACAGTGGATTTTTGGTTGCTTTTGTAACCTATGATAGCACTACTATTGCTCAAGGTGGTTGTCTTATGAAAACAGATGCAAATGGTAATCCTTTATGGACTAAAGAATATTACCCTGGTGGACCTTTTTATACACGACCACAGATTATTAATAACAGTATCTATCTTTCTGAAATTAATATATCTACTACTACTATGATGGTTATAAAGGCAGACAAACAGGGAATTCCAATTTTAGCTAATACCTACACCAATCCAAATGCTATTCAACCCTGTGACGGACTAACATTAAATAATGGAAGCACTTTATTATCCGTGATAAATATAGATTCCACCAGTTCTATATTGAAAATAGATAGTTTGGGCAATATACTCTGGGCTAATAATTATGATTTAAAAGATACCCTACAATTAAGTACTCTCGATATAGCACTTGATAGTGGTATTGTCGGATTAGGAGCCGATGGTTCAAATAATATATATACTACAAACTCATGGCAACTACTTAAACTCGATAAACAAGGCCGAAACGGATGTGAACATCCTGTTACTTTTACAAAAACCCCGACAACAATAATTTGGAAAAATTCTTTTTGCTATGTACAAAATATTACCCTTACAATTAAAGATACTATTCTAAATTTTCATTATGCAATGCTTGATACAAGTACACTTTGCTTTGGAACAGTAGGGATAAATGAAATAAAAAACAATAAAGAACTAGTTAGTGTTTATCCCAACCCAACCACCGGCATTTTCACAATTGCGCTTGTAGGGGCAAAAAATTTTGTGTCCTCAAATATTGAAATTTACAATGTGCTTGGGGAGCGTGTGTTAACAGAGATCCGCCAGCTGGCGGATGACAATCGCATTGATCTTTCAGGTCAACCCAACGGGGTTTACTTTTACAGGGTTGTTGCTGCAAACGGCAACCTGATTGGGGAAGGGAAGGTGGTGGTGGAGAGGTAAACCCATATATTTTAAAAATAAGGTAATAAGGTTTAATGCTGCCGCATTTCCGTTTTCTACTAAGGTTTAAAGCCATCCCTTCAAAACATAACTTGCTTTCAACCTTAGTAGAAAAATAAAGACTACTTATATTTTAACCTTATTAAACCGCGCTAAATATTAAACAAGGCAGACCACACGCCTGACGCTTCGGTCTGAACTAACTAACCCTTTCCCGAAAAAATAATTTACTTAATTGTATACCCTGGCCTGTTTGGATGCAATGGGTTTGCCATTAGTTTTTGCTTAGCGGGATGAACTATTAAATCCATTTCTTCCATTGGCACCGCTCCTAATAAGGCTTCATCGCCTATTACCAAAGCGCCGGTAAAACAAAACCGGTTTTCAAAATCAACTCTAACCGGACCGACATAAGGCACCTCATGTGTACTGCCATCAGCTATAGTTACAGGACGCTTTTCCAATTCTTCCAACTCTAATTGATAAGCTACAGATTGCGAAATACACATTGTCAATGCTCCCGTATCTACAAGGGCATTAATTTCTACAGGCAATAGCGCAGTATTACGTGGGTTGCTCAGTTTTATTTTTTAATGTGTCAGTCCTATCTCAATGATACCAAAGTTAGCATTTTATCGTCACTTCTTCATCTCGTTCTTTTTCTCATCGTTTCGTAAGACCCCGTTCAGGTCTTTCACATCGATCTTTTTTGCAATGATGTGTTTGTTTTCGTCCAACACATAAATCATAGGGGTGCTTATAACATCATATTCCTTGCGGTAATTGCTGGTATGGAATATATCCGACACATTAATGCAATCCATTTTATGCTTGATAATGTATTGTTTCCATTTATAAATATCCTGTTCGTTTATTTCAACGGCATACACTTCTATCCCCTCTCCTTTAATGGAATCGTACCACTTGATCATCTGCGGGGTTTCCTTTTGGCACAGGCCACAATCGTAATCCCAGAAATAGAGGACGGTGTAGCGCGCCTTGATAGATTCCATATCTATCATAACATTAGAGGTATCGGGCAATACCATGGCAGGGGCTTTTTTACCTATCAAAATAGGATCTAACTGGTCGGCTCTTTCACGCATTTTTTCCAGGTGAGAAGCACTTTCCCAGGTTGCAATCTGCGGAGTATAATACGTTTTTACCATGTGTACAAATACGGCATCCATGCCCATGATATTGGAGGTTTCATATTCATAAGAAACATAATTCACAAGGAATTTGAACATATCGGGGCTCTTCTTAGCCTTGGCAATAATATAATCAGCAGCAGCATTAATAGAATCCGGAATCTGGAAAGTCAGCTTCGACAAATATTCTTTCACCCGCTCAAAGAAAATTTGAGGAGGCGTGTGCACCATACGGTCATCGGAAAAATTAATATTATCGAAGAAATGCTCCTTATAATAACGGAACGAGAAAGTAGAATCTTTTCTACCGTTCGGGAGGGTTGGAGCATCCGGCACATCAGGATATTCAGCAGCTTTAAATATTTCCGACACAAAAAAGTCGGGGTGCTTAGCGGCAAAATCCTGTTTGTATTTTTTAACTACAATATTTATAGAATCGACCTTGCTTCTAACGGCCTTTTTTTGCGCCGGGGTTTTAGCAGAATCCTGCAATTTTTGCAGTTTATCGTATTTGGAAGCGGCATAATTCAGATAATCATAAAACAGCTGATTTTCAGGAGATCCCTCAGCTTTCATATATTTAATGAAATTAGAGGTGTCGGAACGCATGGTGAACTTTTGTTCCTTATCAATGATGAATTCGAAATACTTTTTGTCCTTCAGAAGCACAAAATATACCCCGCCGGGCATAATGCTGTCACCTTCGAAGAAAAAATTGCCTTTCGCATCAACATTAGCGGAATCAAGCACATAGCTCTTATCGCCATAATAAAAGCCCATATAGCACTTCGTATTGCTCAGTCCCTTAAGGTTGAACGAGAATTTATGCTTAATTGGAGCCGTTGAAAAAGCCACAGCAGCAAAGGCTGTCAGCAGAAAAATGGATGAAAAAATAGACTTTGTTTTCAATGTTTTTTGTTTTAAGTGGGGCAAATTTAATACTTTTGGCGGCATTTTAACGCAAAACGGGGTGTAGCGTAGTCCGGTTAGCGCGCCACGTTCGGGACGTGGAGGTCGGCAGTTCGAATCTGCCTACCCCGACTGGCATTGACATTACTGGTTCCGTAGCTCAGTTGGATAGAGCAACAGATTTCTAATCTGTGGGTCGTGGGTTCGAATCCCGCCGGGACCACCGCAAAAGGTTCTTTCAGAACCCAACCGGTTAAAGTGCACTGACACCATATTTTTTATTTTAATAGGTTATTGAATTGCTATTTCATAACCCATATAACGCCCCTAAATTATAGAACGTTGGGATAATCTCTCCCATTTAAAGCCACTTAACAAATATTAACAGTTGGGGTTACCGTATAACTGCAATATACCGGAGCCGATTATGCCGATAGAAACCGATGGTAACAAATAATATATTATTGATAGGGCTTTTGCCCTATCATCGGGACAGACGCTAACATACCTTTGAAGGGGCGGGTGGGATTTACCCTATCTTGTAACCTATACGTATGGCAAAGGTCCTTGGTGATTCAATTTTCAACGGCCTGAGTGAATAACTCAAATTAAATAAATTATTCACTACAAAGGATAGCTTTATCCTTTTGGTGGCTTGTAAACCTACACGGGCATCAAATACATTTACACCTGTATGATGTTCTTCGCGGTACTGTAGTATGCCGTATTGGGCTAATGTTGTTAACTGGTAAAAAACAGTATCAATATTTTGCATGTTGCTGTAATACGTCCAGTCTCCACCTATAGAGTATTTCTTATATTTCAGTTCCACATCGAGTTTGGCGATATTCTGAAAGCGGTATTTTAAAATATTATTTGCCGTATTTGAACTGGTGGTTTCATAGGATAGTTTACTGTGGGCACTGTCGGTGGCATACACCAAATTTGGATTGAGAGCTTGTGGAACCAGGTAAGTATATCCGCCTAAAATATCAATTTTAAAATCTTTGGTTATCTCGCCTTCCCCTTCAATGGAAATATCTATACCACGGACACGTGTTGGGCCGGTGTTCAGGTATTGAAATCCATAACCGAGATTATAGTAACCTTGTATATATGGGTTGGGAGTCTTGCTCCAGGCTCCATAGGTAAGTTCAATAGTATTTTGGTATTCCTGCCAAAATCCGGCTGCATCCAGGAAGCCGTAAAAATTACCAATTTTAAATCCCTGTTTTATTCCCAATTCAGCATTCCAGCTTGTTTCCGGCAGTAAATTGGTATTGGGAAAAATACTCAGATCGCTGAACTGCGAATAGAGATATTTTTCGGTGAGTGACGGGTAACGGTAACCCTGACCATAGGAACAGCGCAAAAAAGTGGCCTGCGCCAACTTCAAATTTAAACCGGAACGGAAAACTGTTTTTGAATTATTTTTACCGTTGTCGGTTATATAGTTTTCATCCCGTACCCCTGCGGAAAGATTTAAAATACTCCAGAATTTTTTGTCGAGCTGGGCATAGGCAGCATAGTTCCGGATGCTATTGTCGGACACCGGGAGAAGCACACCAAGGGAATATATGGAATCGGTATGTGAAAAAGTTTCATTCGCTACAATGCCGGCAGTTACATTCAGGCCACCCAACTCATAAAACTTTTTGATGCACTGGTACTCTCCGTAAAAAACTTTTGATGTACTGGAAGGGTTATTGGTCTCCGTATTATCCGAATAAAAATAACGCGCCCGCAGGCTGTGTTCGAATCCGTTATTTGACAAATAGGTAATATAGGGGTCGAAATAAAACATTTTCTGATCCTGTAATATCACCGTATTCGGGTAAGCTCTGTAAAGGTTACTTCCAATACTATCCCATATTAATGAAATGGGATTGGTGGATTCCCCGAAATCTCCATTAAGGCCAAAATTCAGTCCTGATATTTTCTTTGGATGATACCGTAATCCGAAGTTGAACCGTCCTGTTTTTTCACCCATTTCATTGTCGCTGATAGGAATGCCGTTACCTTTTCCGAGATAAGCCTCATAAACGGGCGGGCCAATATAACCGTGATCATATTCC
>DATHNK010000336.1:0-8769 GCA_035486075.1 Bacteroidia bacterium | reverse complement strand
GTGGAAGTGCAATACTATTTGTCTTCGGAATTTATACACTCTTCCAAAAGCATGAGGATGAAAAAGATGAAATGAAAGCCTTAAGAGCTGTTGAAAATGTTAATAAGCGCCTGCCCTGGATGCTTGCCAAAGGTTTCGCTTTAAATCTATTAAACCCTATTGTTTTATTTATGTGGATAGGGATTATGGCAAACGTACATCACGTATATACAACCCCTAAAGATGTACTTGCATTTTTTGCCGGAACTCTCGGAATGATTTTTATTCTTGACATACTGAAGGCATTTTCTGCCAATAAACTCAAAAGGCTGCTTACCCATAATATAATGGTTTTTATCCACTACGTTATGGGAATAGCGCTGGTAATTTGTGGTATCGTACTGCTTTACGATGTTTTCTCAGGAAAAAGTGCTAGTGCTTAGCACCTGCCGCACCCGAAGAAGCCTTCTGAATACTGTCTTTATATTGTTGGTTAAGCCCTCCTACAATAGCTTTAGTAATATCGAGGCTGTCGTTTGCAAAAAGAATGCTGCCTCCAACCGATTCATAGGTGAACACGTAATCTAAATGGGCAGTTTTATTATAGCCTGCAATAAAGCGTTGTACGGTTTTCTGAATCTCAATATTTCTGTCTTGCACATCCTTCATAAGATCTTGCTGTTGTTGCTGTAATGCATCAATTTCATTCTTTTTGCCCTGCATATCCTGTTCTTCTTTTTGGGCATCCAATTCGGAAATGTTGCCGGCTTGCTTTTGTTTCATGTAAGCCTCATACTCATCCTGTAATTTTTTCGCTTTCTTATTGTATTCATCCTGCATTTCCATTTGCTTGGCAGTAATTTCAGCTTTAAAATCTTTCATAAGCAGATAGCTGCCATTGATAGTATCTGCATTGATATATGCTATACGCAGCAGCTTATTTTTTCCGGTCATCATACCGGTGCTCGAGCTGCTTCCGTCCTGTCCCATACCCTTTTTCAGGTTATTGAACATTACAAATAAAATTATTACCAATACTAACAGAATGGCATTAAGGGCAATGGAAAAGTTTTTCATTTTTATTAATGTTTTGAATTATTTGGAATGCAAATGTAAAATATTCTTTTTATCCTGACTTTTCCTGTATCAGGTTTGCCAGTCTTTCCGGGGTTAGGTCATATTCCAATTCTCCGCCATGGGCAAGCGAAATAGAGCCTGTTTGCTCCGATACGACAATTGCAATGGCATCCGATTTTTCTGTAATGCCCACAGCCGCACGGTGCCTCATTCCCAAATGCACAGGGAAATCATTCTTTTCAGTACTGGGCAATACGCATCTGACAGCATGGATTTTATTATTGTCAATTATTATGGCTCCATCATGCAGGGGGCTGTTTTTGTAAAAAATGCTTTCCAGAATTGCTTCGGTAATGTTGGAATCAATTATATCTCCGGTCTGGCTATAAAAGGACAGGTCGGTATCATGGGCTATAACGATCAGTGCTCCTGTTTTCTTCTCACTCATATTGCGGCAGGCTTTAATAAGCGGATGCACATCCAGCAGCCTTTTGTCATTCGTCTGCAGCATGAGGAAGTTTTTGGCAAAATTCCGGCGGTTTAAGAAATCGGTCTTGCCGATTAACAAAAGAAACCTGCGCAATTCCTGTTGGAACACTATGATAATGGCAATGATACCGGCATTGATAAAGCCTCCCAATATACTGCTGAATAATGTCATGTTAAGGGCTTTCACAATTAACCATATAACATAAAGCAACACCATGCCTGTAAGAATATTTATAGCGGTGGTGCCTTTTACCAGGTTATAAAGCTCATAAAGCAGGAAAGCCACCAGCAGGATATCTATGGCATCAATAAAACGGAATGTTATGAAGATCAGGTGCATTTTTGCTTAGTAAACTTTACGTATTTTTTACTTTATCAACCAGTTGTATTACTTGTTTGGCTTCTTTCACATCATGCACACGCAGGATATTCGCACCGTATAATAAAGCAATTGTGTTCAATGCAATAGTGCCGGTAAGGGCATTCTCCGGCTTTGTTTTCAGCACTTTGTTTATCATGGACTTGCGTGAAAGCCCAGCCATTATGGGTAACCCAAGGCTTTTAAAGCTATTGAGGTGGCGCAACAGGCTGAAATTATGCTCTACATTTTTACCAAACCCGAACCCCGGGTCAATAATAATTTGTTCCACTCCGGCATTCCTGAGTTCTTTTATCCTTATTGAAAAATAAGCATAAACTTCTTCCACTACATTTTTATAATGCGGTTCAATCTGCATGGTTTTCGGGGTGCCCTGGATATGCATTAAAATATAGGGGACTTTAAGTTTCCCTAAAGTCGCATACATTTCTTTATCCAGGGCTCCCCCCGAAATATCATTTATAATGGAAGCTCCGCGTTCAACTGTTTTTATGGCAACCCGGGAATGAAAAGTGTCAATGGAAACAGGTACATTGCTGTGATATTTTACAAGGTGATCCAGTACCGGCAATAGTCTTTTCAGTTCCTCCTCGGCACCCACATCTTCAGCCCCCGGACGGGTAGATGCAGCTCCAAGATCAATAATATCGGCTCCTTCGGCAATAATCTGTTCGGCGTGTTCAATGGCATCTCCTTGTGAAATATAGCGGCCCCCATCATAAAAAGAATCGGGGGTGATATTTACTATACCCATTACCAATGGCTTATCCAGCAATAAATGCCTGTTATTTTTCAATACCAATTCGGTAGCCGGGTTATGTATTTCCTGAAGTGTATTCATTCGCTTGCTACAAACTTACAAAAATGAAGTAAGGTATTCCCTTAAAATAAGTTAAATTATAAGAAATTTTACGGAAAACTATATATTACCGAAAGTGTAATTAATACTGAATATAACGAAAATGCCTCCTTTGGTAAATGCGCCTTCATCTTTCACTTTAAGAATTTGCAGAAAATCAGTCCGGGTATATAAATAAGATACAGGATGCACAGCAAGAGGCATGGCATAAAACCCTTCCAGCACAATACTCCATCTTGGTGTCAGGTAAAATTGCTCTCCATAACCCAAATCCAGCCAGGGACTCCAGTTTTCATATTGGTAAGTACTTACAGCATCCGAAGAAATATTTATGTCGTCATAACTGATTCCGAAAAGCAGGAAAGGAGTAAACTTATGATTCAGCAAAGGCCGCTGAATACAGTAGTAGAGCATATCGACCCCAAAACGCAAATCGGTCCGGTAGCCCACATTCAGTATAGGGGCTTTAAAATAGTCACTATATACTTCGATGCTCCACTTTCTGGAAAGGCGGTCGCGTATTTGAAGCCCCAGCCCCAGGCCAATACTGCCCGGATCAAACAGGGTAAAGGCGCCTGCCCTTATTCCAATAGTAATTTGCCCAAAGCCCACATCATTGCCAAAGTTTGGACAAGCTGCAGTTTTCAAGCTTCCTCCGGCAACATAATCGGGTGCATCAAACGGGAATACATAACCATCGTGGCGCAATGGTTCAACCGTTTTTGCTTTACCTGAACCAAGCAAAACGGAGGGGAACAGAAATAGAATAAGTAGTTTAACTAATATCTTTTTTGCTTTTGCCACAGCCGGGTAAATGATTGTAAATTATGGGACGAATATACTAACTAATATCGACTATTTGCAGCGATATAAATCTTACCGATACTGTTAAATTTTACCAATAGATCTCACCGGATCGTTCAACTGAAATAAGAACTTCATTACATCAACTCCATCTGCATAATCTGAAAGGGTCGGCGATTGGGTTTCACCAATGTTCACCAGGGGTAGTTCAGAAGTATTTAATTTATTTTTAACTCCTTCAGTAACTGCCACACATTGTATCTGGTCAAGTAATCCCGTTAAATGCTTAACTAATTCCGGCATGTCTTTATACTCCTCGAAATTGAGTACTGCAATAGGAGAAGAAGGGTGCGTATTATTTATAACTGCCAGAAATCCATTATCTGTAAATACTTTTCCATCCATTAAATAAATGGTGCGGTTATACACATAGTTGGAATGGTATTTATTATGATTGATAACATTTTTATAACTCTCAATATTCCGGAAGAAGTTATCGAAAACATAGCCTTCAGGCACGTATACCTTCGATACATTCCGGCATCCAAGCCCAAAATAGCTGAATATGTCTTGTCCCAGTGTATGCAATTCTTCATTAGTTTCGGCCCCATCTAATATAGCTATGCCATTTCTGTTTCGCCGGATAATATTGGGCACATTTTTGAAATAAAATTCAAAATGTTTTGCCGTGTTATTACTACCTGTGGCAATAACTCCATCTAATGCAGTACTCAGTTTATCGACAAATTCAATCCTCTCTTTCCATTCGGGTTCAATTTCTATCAGTTTGCCGGCAATAAATGGCAGTAGCCTTTGGTCAGCGTGCGAAAGTTTGGCCTGAATTTTGTTTCCGCTAATCAATACACACAAAAAATCATGAAAGCCCACCAACGGAATATTTCCGGCCATCACCACTCCTATAGTAAGCGGTTTGTTATTTCCGAAATTCAGTTCAGGATATTTATCGAGCCATTTATTCAAAGTATCTCTGTCCAGCCACAATAAAACACCTCCGAGTGAAAGCCTGATATTCTCTTGTGTGAACCAAGGATTTTCCTGTTCTGCCCGGAGCAATGTCTTCTCCCATTCCTCCTGCTGATAGGCCTTTCCTTCCAGAAAATTCTTTATTTCTTCTCCAAGTGCATTAAAACTTTCTATCGCTTCTTCCAGTTGCATGATTGATTTTAAAGGGAGTAAAGGTATTACATCTTTCTATTTCTTACTTTTGCAATCCCCTAACAGGTAAAACAAGCGCTTCATGCAGGTATTAAAATTCGGTGGTACATCAGTAGCTTCAGCGGAACGCATGCAGGGTGTTGCACAATTGGTATCAGGAAACCCCAGTGGCGGAGCGAAGTGGATAGGCAAAAAGATAGTTGTGTTATCTGCCATGTCAGGCACTACTGATCAATTAGTGAAGATAACCAAAGCTCTTTATGAACACAATACGGAAGAGGCTTCCCGCCTTCTTAAATTGCTGGAACCCAAATACCGGGAAACGATAGAGAAACTTTTTAAAACTCAGGAATATAAAGATAAAGGAAATGAAATTGTAACGGAACATTTTAACCTCTTGTGGTCGTTTACGTTGGACATGTTTACCCATAACGAGGAAAAAACAATACTGGCAGAAGGGGAATTGCTTTCAACGGCTTTGTTCCATTATTACCTGGAAGAGCAAAAAATTCCTTCCATCCTGATGCCGGCCCTCAATTTTATGCGGATCGACGCAGATGGCGAGCCTGACCTGGATTATATTGAAGAACATCTGAAAAAGGAATTGGCAAAGCATCCGAACTCGGAGTTGTTTATTACACAGGGTTATATCTGCCGCAACGCATTCGGACAGGTAGATAACTTGAAACGGGGAGGCAGCGATTATACTGCCTGCCTTATTGGGGCAGCTATTTATGCGGAAGAAATTCAAATATGGACGGATATAGATGGTATGCATAACAATGACCCGCGTATTGTTCCGCATACATTCCCGATAGCCGAATTGTCGTTTGATGAAGCGGCTGAGTTGGCTTATTTCGGTGCTAAAATTTTGCATCCTTTCTGTATCCGCCCTGCTAAAAAAAGAGATGTTCCTGTGCGTCTACTTAATACTATGCAGCCGGAAGCTAAAGGAACACTGATAAGCAGGGATGCATCGGGCGATGAGATCAAGGCAGTGGCAGCAAAAGATAAGATCACGGTTATCAAAATAAAATCCACACGGATGTTGATGGCCTATGGGTTTCTACGCAGCATATTTGAGGTCTTTGAAAGATACAAGACTCCAATTGATATGATAACCACTTCGGAGGTAGCCGTTTCGCTGACTATTGACGACAACAGCCATATAGATGAAATTATTGATGAATTGGAATCGTATGGAACCGTAGATGCAGAAATGAACCAAGTTATAATTTGCATAGTAGGTGATTTTCTGGCAGACAAACATGGCTATGCTGTGAAGATCTTCGACTCGTTGAAAGGTGTACCTATACGCATGATCTCCTATGGAGGCAGTAAAAATAATATAACCGTACTGGTGAGTTCCGAGCATAAGAAAGATGCCCTGCTAGCGTTGAACAAAGGATTATTTAAAGTTAAATCTAAATAAATACACATGTTCAGCTCAGCATTGCTTAAAAAGTTCCAGGGTGTTACTACGCCATTCTATTATTACGATACGAAGCTTTTGTCGGATACTTTATCCGTTGCCATAAAAAGTGCGGAGAAGCATGATATTGAATTACATTATGCACTGAAAGCAAACTCAAATAAGAGCATACTTAAGCGTATAAAAGCTGCCGGTTTTGGAGCTGATTGCGTTAGCGGGAATGAAGTGAAGCGGGCTTCAGAATGCGGGTTTAAAGCAAGTAAAATAGTATTTGCAGGCGTAGGTAAATCGGATGTGGATATACGTTTCGCAGTGAAGAAAAATATTTTTTGTTTCAATTGCGAATCGGTGGAAGAACTGAAAGTAATTAATGAAATTGCCAAAAGCGAAAACAAAACCGCCAGTGTGGCTTTACGCATAAACCCTAATGTAAATGCCCATACTCACCATTATATTACTACTGGATTGGAGGAAAATAAATTCGGAATAAATGTATGGGAACTGGAAGCTACATTGGATATGATTCGCAAATGCAAACATGTAAAGCTGATTGGCTTGCATTTTCATGTAGGTTCACAAATAACTGATTTGAATGTATTTAAAACCCTATGCCTGAAGGTAAACGAGATTGTGGAGTGGTTCTCAAACCGCAATGTATTTATTGAAAATATAAACCTGGGTGGTGGCCTTGGGGTTGATTACTATCATCCGGACAAAAATGCTGTCCCAGATTTTGAAAACTATTTCAGCCTGTTCCGTAAATTTCTGAAAGTAGAACCCAACCAAAAACTGCATCTGGAACCCGGTCGGGCTATAGTGGCGCAATGCGGTTCGCTCATTTCTAAAGTATTATTTGTAAAAAAAGGTGTTCAAACCAATTTTATTATTCTGGATGCAGGAATGACCGAGCTCATACGCCCGGCTCTATATCAGTCTTATCACAAAATAGAAAACCTGAGCGGAGCTAAGAGAAAGGAATCTGATAAATACGACGTAACAGGCCCGATATGCGAATCTTCCGACTGTTTTGGAAAGGCTGTTGACCTGCCTGAAACAAAGCGCGGAGATATAATAGCCATACGCACTACGGGAGCATACGCCGAAAGCATGTCGCTGGAATATAACCTAAGAAACAGGGCAAAGGCGTATCTTGCAGACGATTTATAGCTTAAATTGCAAAATGATCCGGAGGAAAAAATTGTATAAAAGCCTGTTGCCATTAGCCTTATTCATTACTGGGTATGTTAACTGTTTTGGGCAGGATGCCTATATGAACCTGGCCGATACCAATAGTAATGGCCTGTTCAGGAACTTCATAGGAATAAAGTTGTTTGCCGCAGATTTTGGAGCTACCAGCCTGAACCAGGATTTACAATTTCAATATACTTCTAATAATACCGGGGCTGTTTACAACTTCAAACACGATATGAATGTAACCGGATTAAAGGGCTTTTATAACCTGGGACTGGGGCTGGAAGAAAACCTTGGAAAGCATTTGGTGCTCAATTTTTTCAATGCGTCCATAGGTACTATTCAACATATGTGGGATTGGAACGTAGGTGCGGGTGCTGGCTATTTTGTTTCGCTTAATAAACAACACTCCATGCGCCTTAATGCCACAGTGAATGTTTATTACGAATGCATCACTTATGGTTTCGGTGATTATTACGATACCACAGGGCTTGGGTTCCTTGTAGACGGCTACAATGTAGGAACCACCATTAAAAACGTTAAATATGTTAATAGTATCTGGACAGTAAGCCCGGGAATTGAGCTTCTTTACCGCCGTTCAAATATCGATTATTTTGCCGGGGTTTATTATAACTATGTATTTTCTTACCACGAAGAAGTTAACTTTTACGAGCATAGTATTCCGGTTTCCTATGCCATTTATTACCCAAACGGAGCCTATGTTCCCAAGGATATTGCCAATCTTGGTAACTACATTATCCAGATTGGGATAGTCAGAGAGTTTGGCCTTTAAAAGTTATATGCGATTCCTAATCCGGATACTTCCTTAAATTGGGTACGAGGTCCCTTGCCAACAATTACCTGTACATTGTTATCGTCATTATAAATCGGGACAAGAATGTTTTGATCATAGATCAATTCTGTATTGATAGTTACAGAGATCCATTTGTTCACTTTCAACTGAATAAGGTTCGTCCAATCAACTACGATGTCCTGTGGGTTTTTCAGGTAGTCCGAGAACAATTCCAGGTTAGTTGAAAGAGTGACTCCTTTGCAAACAGTTGCCGAGTAGTTTCCTTTAAAGTAAGCTCCTGCCTGCACAAGTATTTCCTTGCCCGGTTGAATCTCGGTGCCATTAGCAGCATAAACCGCCGGAGTTACCCCATAATCTCCTGCATCGGCCAGCATGTGGTTTTCAACAAAGGTATATTTAAGTGTTGCCGGAGATATAAAAACGGTCAGGTTTTTATTTGGATTATACGTTAATCCTGCCGCTATGGTAAGGTATCCGGGAGCCATAAAATTGGAAAGCAAAACAGAATCAGTGGTTGTAAGATATCCCGCCGCAAATTGCGATTTAAAGTTCACCAGTAAACCCGCAAG
>DATHNK010000335.1:0-5360 GCA_035486075.1 Bacteroidia bacterium | reverse complement strand
ATTAAATAGACATACAATTCCCCTATTTTCACTACCTTAGCATCCTGTTTATCTTCTGAATATGAAAAAGAACCGCCTCACAATCATTGCTGTTATTCTACTGATACTAGTATCGCTATATTTTCTGTTTTTCAAAAACGGTTTCTCCACGATAGGCAAAAATGACAATGATTTTGCGGTGAAAGATACCGGAAGCATAACTAAAATATTTATAGCCAATAAAGCCAATCAAACAGTTACGCTAACCCGCCAGAACCAGGGGTTATGGCTTGTAAACAACCGCTTCCCCGCCCGTCCCGATTGTATTAATACACTTCTCTACACTATTAATATGCTTTCTGTAAAAAGCGTTATTGACCCGCGCTCCTGGAACAGTGTTATTACAAGGCTTTCTTCGCAAGCCGTTAAGGTGGAAATTTATGAGGGTGATAAACGCGTGAAAGTTTACTATGTGGGGGATGAAACCGCCGATGAACTGGGAACCTATATGCTGCTTGCAAATCAGGAAACAGAAGAGAATTACAAGCAACCTTATATTATTTATATCCCGGGCTTTGACGGTTATCTAACCACCCGATATTTCATTAAAGAAGATGACTGGAGAAACAGGGTGATCTTTCAATATTATCCTTATGATTTGAAATATGTTTCTGTGCTTTACCCCCAGCCCGATTCGTCCTTCCGGATAAATATATTGGGCAAAAACCAGTTTATGCTTGATAATCCTGAAACAAACCGTAAGGCTGCACATTTGGATACCCTTGCGGTAAAACAATACCTTACTTATTTCCAAAGCATATCATGGGAAGTAACTGCCATTACACCCAAAAAAGATTCCATTATAAAAACTCCGCCCATTGCCGTTATAAAAGTGGAAGATGTAAAGGGAAAAGTAACTACAATAAAGCTATTTCACCGCCTGGCGGCTGCCAACGCTAAGGAAAAATATGGGGTGGAGTACAAATACGACCCCGACCGGATATTTGCCCTCATTAATGATACGGATTTTGTTGTGGTTCAATATTTCACATTTGGCAAAATTCTTGAACCCGTAACTTACTTTTTACGGTAATAAGCCCTTTTGTTGAAAAAAAGTGAATAACTAAAGTTGGGCTTTACCCTCCTTTACTTCGCGAGTTTCTATACTTTTGCTTCCTTTCGTAACTAAATTTAAATAAGATGATGAAATTTGTCGTTTCCAGTAACACCCTGTTCAAAGAGTTGCAACTCATTAGCGGTGTTTTAAATACCAGCAATGCCCTGCCCATTCTCGATGATTTCCTTTTCCAACTGAAAAAGAATGAACTGAGCATATTCGCTTCCGATATCGAAACCACTATCAATACTACCGTTCAGGTGGAGTCGAGCGATACAGGAGAGATCACGATTCCGGCCAAGTTGTTGATGGAAATGTTGAAAAATTTTGCCGACCAGCCACTCACTTTTAAAGTGGATACCGACAAATACAGCATCGAAATTAATTCCGAATCGGGCAAGTTTAAAATTATAGGCCACGATCCGGAAGAGTTTCCTAAAATGCTCACTGTTGATAACCCTACCACCCTGGAAATAGATGCCGATGCTCTTGTATCAGCTATTAACAAAACCATATTTGCGGTTGCTAATGACGACCTTCGCCCTGTAATGTCCGGCGTTTATTGCAACTTCTCAGAAACCGGAATGATATTTGTGGCCACCGATGCGCACAGGCTGGTTAAGTTCAAAAAGCCATTGTTAGGCGCTAAAGGCGATAGTTCCATTATCATTGCAAAGAAACCTTTCAACCTGCTGAAAAATATCCTGACCACCAAAGACGGCAAAGTGAAACTGGAGTACAACAAAACCAATGCCTCTTTCTCTATTGATACATTGACCCTGTCCTGCCGCCTGATCGATGGAAAATACCCTAACTACGATGCGGTTATTCCAAAGGAAAATCCTAACAAACTTACCTTGTCGCGCCAGGCTTTCTTGGGTTCATTGCGCCGCGTGTCAATCCTTTCCAATAAAACCACGCACCAGGTAAAACTGAAAATTACCGGAAACGCACTCAGCCTTTCAAGTGAAGATATCGATTTCTCCAACGAAGCCAATGAAAGGCTTGCCTGCCAATACAACGGCGAGGATATGGAAATCGGCTTCAACTCGAAGTTCCTGCTCGATATGCTTTCCAATCTTGATTCTGATGAGGTTGATCTGGGCATGTCGACCCCTAACCGTGCCGGAGTACTTACCCCCATCCCTCAACCCGATGGCGAAGAGCTCCTGATGCTGGTTATGCCGGTGATGCTGAACAACTAGGTCGGAAGCCCGACTGGCAGTCCGAGCCGGACAGGCAATTAACTATTATAATTTTAAACCCCTTGCATTTGCGAGGGGTTTTTGTTTTGGCGTGCCCACGTAGGGGCAGACCCATGTGTCTGCCCATATTCGAAATGTACGTTTCCGTATACGCAACCGATGTTTCGTTTTGTGGACGGACATGCGAGGTCTGCCCTATATTCGAAATGTGCGTTTCCGCATTCGCAACGGGGATGTTTCGTTTTGTGGGCGGACACACGGGTCCGCCCCTACATGGTGGTGCGATATCATACAGAGTGGCGGCGAGTGGTTTTTCTGTATTGGGGATTGGCTGCAAAGAGGACACAAGGTACCCGCTAAGTTGCACTTAGTGGGATGATAAAATTTAAGTTAAACTTAAAAAAAATTTAACCCACTAAGCGCAGCTTAGCGGGCAAAGGGACAGACAGGATATATGCTGCAAGTCTTCACACTAATTACCGCACCAGTGTTATATTTCCTTTTTTCTCCACACTTGTTCCATCGAGCATAGTGGCATTGAGAAACCACACATACGTACCCATATTCGCAGGTAAACCTTTACATGTTCCATCCCATCCCTTATCTTGATTTTGAGATTCAAAAACTTTATTTCCCCAGCGGTCAAATACATTAAAATCCATTGAAGCTATGCATGGGCCACGGACATAAAGTATAGCATTTACAGTTTCATCAGGAGAGAACGCAGTTGGAATAAATACTGTGCCGCAGGAAACTTCGATGGTGACTGTTCGGGCAGAAATACATCCGCTGTCACTTATAACAGTTAACGAATAGGTTGTGGTAATAGTCGGCGTAGCTATAGGATCGGGACATGAATCGCAACTTAAGCCGGCGGATGGAGACCAGTGAAAAATTTGTCCTCCGGATGTTATCAGTTGCACGTTTTCTCCATGTGTAATGCTGCTGTCGCAACAAACATTTACATTTGGAGAAGGATTCACCATAACAGTTGAACTATCATTTACGGTACACACCCCGTTAGAAATAATTAACGAATACGTAGAAGTAGAAACCGGTGTTATTGAAATGGAAGAAGTAGTATCCCCCGTACTCCATGAATAAATAGTACCCCCTGAAGCAGAAATGGTAGCAGATTGGCCGGAACATACATATTGTTCACCCGTTATTTGAGGAACAGGGTATGGGTATACCCGGACATTTACACTATCATTTATTGAACACAGATTATTCGAGATGGTTATGTAATATGTTGTAGCGGAAGCCGGACTAACAATAATCGTTGATAATGTATCACCATTCCCCCATTTATAGAATAGTCCTCCCAAAGCAGTAATGGTATCAGTATTGCCGGTGCAAATTTTACTTTTAAAGTTGAATGAAGGAATAGGTGATTGATTGACATTAATAGTAATGGTTGTATCACCGTAACATACGCCATTGCTTATAAATAAAGTATACGTTGTAGTGATAAGAGGAGCTACAGAAATAGAATCAGCACTGGAACCTGTACTCCACACAAAACCCGGACCACCGGCGCCTTTGAGCGTAGTGCTTTCACCGCTGCAAATGATTGTTTTTCCGGCAATAATAGTATCTTTAATTTTGCAAGTATCGCAGGTCCATTTTGCCATAAATGCCCCTCCGGAAGGAGTGATGTTAAGAATATTGGTAAAGCCTATATCACCCTGACTTGTGTAATAAACGGATGGTGTAAGAGGATCTGCTACAACATCGCTATAATATTCATTTGCAAAAAAGGAAGTGCCACATAAGGCTTTAAAATTATTATCTAACTTTATTATAAAATTATTTTCGGTGCTGATGCTATTATATCCGATGGTCATTCCGCCCAATGTATTTTCACCAACTAAATTGCCGCTTACATAAATATTGCCCCATTTATCCAAGGAAACTGATGTTCCATAGGAGCCTTCGCCGCCGCCGCCAACAGGCACCATGGCCTGTGCTTCCAGAACATTGCCTGATGAATTATATTCAGCAAGAAAGAGATTGCTTTGCGCGGCTGCAGGAAGGTTAAACGCGCCAATCTGAACATTCCCTCCGTAGTTCCCGGTAATATATATATTGCCTGAGGCATCCGTGGCAATTCCGAATCCAATATCTGCATATACATAAAACTGGCTGGTTGAATTAGATACTGTACCTGTTTTCGCCCAGTTGACATTTCCAGACGAATCGTACTTTATTAAAAACATGTCCGGAAGGAATTGACCTCCGCTATATATTGGAAAAGGATAACAGTACAGATTATTAGTAAAAGCCCCCGTTGTATAAATATTTGCAAACGGATCGCAGGTACACGCAGAATAAAAAAGACTCCCGTCTGCCAATGAATACTTTGCCCATTTAACATTTCCATTAGGGTTATATTTAACAATAAAACTATTAATGTCACTTGTACTTGTAAGCTCGTCACCTTGAAAGTTTACAGTATCGTTAAAATTACCAACTAAATATACATTGCCTGCCGGGTCAACGCTTACTCCACTGCCGTAACTGCTGCAAGACTGATATGAATTAGAGCCTTGTAACCAAAGGATGTTGCCATTCGGGTCGAATTTTGCAATAAAATAACTTTCAGATGGAGGATTTGTCACTGCGGTTGTTATGGTAAGTGCATCAAAGCTTAAACTTCCGAAAAAATATCCTGTAACATATATATTCCCACTACCATCACAAGCAACCGCTGATGCACATGCCTCACCTGCCCAGTCTACTTTTCCCGCTTTTGCCCAAAGCACATTCCCCGACGGGCTATATTTTACAATATAGGCACCTTGGCTATTATTACCGGACAAACTCGCATTCACAATAAAACTTGAAAATATTGCACTGTCCTGAAGCTGGCCCACCTCAATTACATTACCTATGGGGTCAGTTGTTATTGCCAGGGGTGTTGTAGAACTTAATGAGTTATAATTATTCGCCTGTTCAAACCACAACCACTTTTGACCCCATACATTTTCGCCTCCCAAAATCACCAGGAAAAACAAGCAGGGGAATATTTTTATGAATCTCATTAGTTTCTAATCTGT
>DATHNK010000334.1:0-5302 GCA_035486075.1 Bacteroidia bacterium | reverse complement strand
TTCAAAAGATACGCTCGCCTCTAAACTCCTGGAGGCAGATTCAGCTACGAATGAATATTCTACCAAAGATTCTATCAAAAAAGATACTCTTGTAAAAATAAAAGACAGTACCATGGCCATTCATCACGATTCACTGGGTAGAGAAAGTTCCCACGCGCGGCATGATTCTCTTTCACAAGATAGCTCCCGATTGCACCATGATTCAATACCTGTGCATAAAATTATCCACGGCAGCGATACCTTGCAATTTAACCAGATAAAGGGTAAAAACATGAAAGGTTATTTTAAAGATAATAAGATTTATAAGATTTATGTTTCTGGCAACGCGCAGACTATTTACTATGTGTACACGGACAATAATAATGCCATACTGGGAGCCAACAGGGCCGATTGCAGCTATATGATAATATTCATTGTGCTGAATAAGATCAACAGCATTACCTTCCTGCAAAAGCCCGATGCTACATTATTCCCGATAAAAGAAGTGAAGCCAACAGATTTTCTGCTAGGTGGATTCCGTTGGCACGAGCGTGAAAGGCCAAGAACGATTGTGGATATTTTTAGGGGAAGCGAATAGGCTACTTCCGGCTCAGCACAATGGAAAAGAGCACGGCGAATACTATAATTATTCCAAGAAATATTTTCCAGGTGCCTTTAAAGTAAGTGGAATCACGCTTAAAGTCTTGTCTGTATAATACTACCATAATAACGGCAAAAACAGCAGCGAATCCGATAAAGAAAAGGCCCTGCCCTTTTGTAATTAATTCACCATCCAGAAGTGTCATAGCTGCAATTTTAAAGTTCAAAGTTATACCTAATTACATTCGGGAATATGAATTGAGCCAAAAATAATTATTCTTGTATCTTCGTAAAAAAATCTTTATGAAAATCAAAAAATACCATCCTCAACATCCGGTATTAACCAGTGAAGAAATTATTCTGGCAGGCTTCTGGAGAAGAACCGCGGCTATGATTCTTGACATAATTGTGATATTATTTCTTCTCAGGATTGCGGTTAAGGTTCTTACATTCTTCGGAATTCAATTAGAACATGTGGATTTCCATAATTTTCATGTGGAAGTTAAAAGCGATACCTTAAGTGATACCGCAATTCGCTATATAGAACTTGGGCTTACTTTACTGCCTACTTTTTATTTTGCACTGTTCACCTATTTCTCAAATGGCAAAACGATAGGGAAATTTATTGCGCGAATACGGGTTGTATCTATTTATCACCACCGGATAAGTTTCTGGCATTGTATTGAAAGAGCATTGGGATATGCAGCTTCTACCCTTGAGGCAGGGCTTGGGTTTTCTTCAAATATTCTGGAACCCAAACCGTATGTGCCTGCACGACAGGATTGCGGAGACTATTGTGGTGAGCGAAAAAATGGAAATTAAGAATAAAATGTAGACGCTACTGTAACTTTTTGTAACCTCCTTCCGTCTTATGCAAAAGAGTAAATTGGCTTTTGGTATAAAACGACAAAAATTGGCATGACCGTAGACGAGTTTAATAGCTGTGTGGATATGTATGCTGATAACCTTTACCGGTTCATCCTGAAGAATGTGAAGGATACGGATAAAGCTAAAGACATTGTGCAGGACACTTACGAAAAACTATGGTTAAAGGTAAGTGATGTGCACAGCACCAATGCTAAAAGCTACATGTTTACTACGGCGTACCGAACTATGATTGACAGGTTCAGGAGCGATAGCAGAATAGAGCGGTTGGAAGATTCGCATTTGTACAGTCATAGCCACACCAGGTCATATAGCGATTTGAAAGAGATATTAAATGAAGCTATGAGTAAGTTGCCGGAGATACAGCGTTCAGTAATTATGCTACGTGACTATGAAGGATACGAATACAAAGAGATCGGGGAGATCACTGGATTGAACGAATCACAAGTGAAGGTGTATATTTTTAGAGCGAGAACATTTTTAAAAAAATACATAGGCTCTATGGAGGCTGTGGTATAAAATAAACATGAATATTAACTTAAATAACTACGAAGCATATTTTTTAGACTACTATGAAGGTAGCCTGTCACCTGCTTTGGTAATGGAGTTGATGGAATTTGTTGCCAAACATCCTGAACTGAAAGAGGAGTTTGAAAACGTTGAACTCATTGCATTAACAGATACCGACAAAATTAAATTTGACAAAAAGGAATCACTCAAAAAATCATTAACCGGAATTAACACCGCAAATTTTGATGAATACGCCATTCAATTTGTAGAGGGAACATTGTCGCCTGATTTGCAACATGAATTGAAGGCTTTTATCGGGCAAAATGCGCAGTATAAAAGGGAACTGGATTTATATACCAAAACAAAATTAGTCCCCGATACTAGTATCGTTTTAGAAGATAAATATTTACTGAAGAGAAGAAACCGCAGGCCGGTTGCTTTTTATTATTGGTCGGCGGCGGCATCGGTGGCTATTATAATTGGTACATATTTCCTGCTGAATAAAAATAAGGTTCCTGCACCTTCCGGAAATAATATTGTTAAGCATAATAAAATTAAGGATAGTAACACGGTTGCCAATCATTCGGCAAATTCAATTGATTCGGGCAAAGGGGCGATACCAAATAGTTTGCCAAAAACTCCGGTTATTCATGTAGTAAAAAATAATACTGTTGCTATAAAGAGTGTTATTAAAAAACAACGCAAGCATGAATTACACGCACCTGCCAATGTAAAGGATAATTCAACCGAAGCCAGGGCAATTGTTGCCAATCTAAGTCCGCTGCAATTACGCCCTGCAAGCGGTATTGTGTTTACTACTGAAAGCTTCTGCTTGCCATTTTATGGCAATTATGGAAACAGTACATTACCCGACAACTTGATAAAAAATAATCAGGGCAACAACAGTCCAACGGAATATGCAGATTTGGAATTACATCCTGAAAAGAAAGGGAATAAATTCCTTTATCTTATTGCAAAGTTTACTTGTAAAGGCTTGCACAAAATTACCGGACAGCATATTGAAATGGAAAAACGCTACGACTCGGATACCACCAATATTATAGCCTACCAGCTTGATTTAGGAAATAAAAAAATCAATTTCCCTGTTAAGGAATAATGTGGATGTAACAAATGGAACAGGTAGTTCGTCTTACGACAAATAGAACAAATATAAATTTATTATGAAAAAATTAATTTGTATTGCGGTATCGATAGCATTCCTTATGAATGCAGAAGCGCAACAAACCATAAAAAAAAATCTGGGTGATTTTAACGCTATAGATGTAAACTCCGCTGCCCGGGTAAATTTAGTTCAGTCTGATAGTAATTATATCGTATTAACATCGAAGGATCCTGTTATGAAATCTCCAGTGATGGAAGTGCGTGATGGGGTGCTTAAAATTACCGGAGTTCCTTTCAGGGGAATTATGGAGTTGCATGTTAAAAGTATTAATTCAATCACGGCCAGGGATGCTGTTAGAATAACCTGTAAAGACACGTTGAAATCGGATAAAATGACTGTACACGCTTCCGATGCAAGCAGGATTGATTTGTTGGATAATGCCAGATATATACGAGTAAAGGCTAATGATGCGGGCAATGTAACATTGGCGGGTTCCACAGATTCGCTTGATGTAAAAGTATCGGACGCTTCCCGTGTCAATGCATTTTCGTTGAAGGCAAACGGCGTAAATGTGTCGTCTTCCGATGGCTCAAATGCGGAGGTATGGGCCTTAAGAAGTGTAGCTGCACACGCTATGGACGGAAGCAGCGTACATATCAAGGGAAGCCCTGTTCAAAAGAATACTTCAGCTTCGGATGGAGGTTCTGTAAAGATGGATGATTCGGGAGATGAAACGACACCTGATTATGGAAATCATACTTTTAATTCTATAGAAGTGGATACAAATTCACATGGGAAAAAAGTAATCAAACTTACCGGAGATGCTTTTGTTGGTGGCGGTTTTATAACGGGAGGTTCCGGCGGTGCTACTATAAAATATGGCAGTTCCAGGGAATTTATGGTAGGCTTTGGCGGAGGCCACATGTTATGGAAATGGAATTCGATAGGATTTGATGTGTATTATAAATCCACCGATTTTTTCCTGGCCCAGGGTAAGGGTAAATCGTTCCCCGATACATTAAATCACCAGGCGCAGAAAGTAAGTTTTCAGAATTTCGGAGGACTGCTGTATGATCGGTTTTACTTCGGCCATCATATATTCCTGGATGGCGGCGTGTATGGAGACTGGACCTTCCACTCCAAATTAATTACCTGGGATAATAGTACCCCGGATGTTTCTTCCACCAAAACAATTAACAGGAATTTAAGCTTTGTAAATGCGGATAACTATGGCCTTACTTTTCGTTTCGGTAGTACGGAGGGTGTGTCATTATATTTTAATTACCGTTTGTCGAAATTATTTCAAAATCCAGCCGCGCCGGCCGTAGCATACCCACAATTACCACCCTACGTGGTTGGTATAAACTTTGGAGCGTTTTAAAAGATAGTTAAAGGATAGGTTTTGTTATATGAATCCGCCTTCCTGCAGAGATGCGGGAAGGTTTTTTTATGGCTTTTTCTCAATAATAGCATCTCCATCCACCGTATAATAATCGGTTGGAAGCGTATTGCGAAGAGTAATAAATTTCCGGTATGTATCGTTATAAGCAATGCGGTCATTTAATGTTTCATCATATCTTCCCGTAAGCCCAATGAGTAACTCCATAACCTCTCTCAACGCATGGCTATTACCATCGTTTGCTGTCAGGTAATCCATTAATTGGCGCTCTTCAGCATATTTAATCACTAAAGGATTTGCAGGGCGAGATACCATCATGCGCAAGCCCACTTTTGCAGCAACATCTAAATCTAAAATATCGTCAAATACAAATAATACTTCCTCCGGAGTGATGTTATGTTTGATGCAAAGATGCTCTAATGCCGTGCTTTTATGTTTTATTTTATAATAGACAAAATCCATGTGTTCCCGGTCTGCAAGGGTGTGTGAGGCAGAGTTGCGTTCACCTGTAATAATTCCTAAAAGCGGCATTTTACCTTTACGCTGATAGTGGTTAAAACGAAGCATATTAATGCCCATGGCATCTATTTCGTTAAATAGGCTGGTGTTCCTTTCGTCCTTCTGGCCATTATTAAAAACGCCGTCCCAATCGAAAATGTAGGCTTTAATTTTTTCTAACTTAGACCGTATATTGGCCGGGGGAGTGAGGAAACGGCCTTTGAATAAATTTTCTATTTCCATTAGTCGTTTTTCAAATCCTGTATGTCCAACATTCCGACTGCTTTTCCACCATCAGTCACCATAAT
>DATHNK010000333.1:0-3051 GCA_035486075.1 Bacteroidia bacterium | reverse complement strand
ATAAGGATAGCCCCACCATGGAGAGCCTAAATAAATACTTGTTCCATATAAATAAGGGTCGTAACTGTAATAATATGAATTTGTGTAAACATCATCATAATAGCCATTATAGCCCCAATCCTGGTCATATCTTTTTATACGGGAAGAATAATCGTAATCCGAATAGTCGTTAGAGTAATAATTGTTTTGATTCTGGTTAGAATCTGCCGGAGTCATATTATTTTGAGGTTGCACATTCCCCGGTGCCGATGGAGGAGCTGTGTTTGTACTGGCAGTTGCATTATCCCTGGAAGCATATACCCCGTCATCGTTGTGCCCTGCAATATTTTCCTGCGACCCGCAGGAAGCAAGACTAAATACAACAAGACCGGCGGCTGATATTTTAAGCAAGTTTTTCATAGGTGTTGCTACTTGATTTGAAGGTTAGACTTTCTGTTTATTCAAAGGTTTATTGTGTACTTTTGCCACGCCTGAATTATTTTTACCTACCTTATTTAAACAAGCACGAAGATAGGCATTTTAAATGAATTTTAGGTGAAGAATAGGGGCGAAATAGTTTTTAACACTTTTTAAGCATTATGAGTAAAGCAATTGTATCCCGGGAACAGGATTATTCCCAATGGTATAATGAAATTGTAATTAAAGCCGGACTGGCTGATTATTCAGCGGTTAAAGGGTGCATGGTTATAAAACCTTATGGCTACGCTATTTGGGAACGAATGCAACGCGCTTTAGATGATATGTTCAAAGAAACAGGCCATTCGAATGCCTATTTCCCACTATTGATTCCTAAATCTTTTTTCTCCAGGGAGGCTGCCCATGTAGAAGGTTTTGCAAAAGAGTGTGCCGTAGTAACCCATTATCGCCTGAAAAACTCTCCGGAAGGCGTGGTGGTGGATGAAACTGCTAAATTAGAAGAAGAACTAATTATCCGTCCTACTTCTGAAACAATTATCTGGAATACCTATAAAGGCTGGATCCAATCTTACCGTGACTTGCCTTTGTTAATAAATCAGTGGGCAAATGTGGTACGCTGGGAAATGCGTACACGCCTGCTGCTTCGCACCACCGAGTTTTTATGGCAGGAAGGCCATACCGCACATGCTACCAGCCAGGAAGCTATTGAGGAAACATTACGCATACTTGAGATTTATACAGAATTTGCCGAAAAGTGGATGTCGATGCCGGTTTTGAAAGGTGTGAAAACAGCCAATGAACGTTTCGCAGGGGCTGTGGATACGTATTGTATTGAATCGTTAATGCAGGATGGAAAAGCGCTTCAGTCGGGCACCTCACACTTTTTGGGACAGAATTTCGCTAAAGCTTTTGATGTGAAATTTCTTAATAAAGAAGGTAAGTCAGATTTTGTGTGGGCTACATCCTGGGGTGTATCTACCAGGTTGATGGGCGCTTTGGTTATGACCCACTCTGACGATGAAGGACTTGTTTTGCCACCTATGCTGGCGCCGCACCAGGTAGTTATCGTGCCTATTTACCGGGAAGAAGAACAACACAAAAAAATAAATGAAGTGGTCTCCAAACTTAAGGATGAATTTAAAGCCGAAGGAATACGGGCGCTTTATGATGACAGTGACAACCGCAGCCCCGGTTGGAAATTTGCCGAATATGAATTAAAAGGTGTCCCAGTGCGCCTTGCCATCGGACCTAAAGATTTGGAAAAAGGTACTGTGGAAGTATATCGCCGTGACTTAAAGAAAAAAGAGTTTATACCAATAGATGGAATTACTGCTTATGTAAAAAATCTGCTTGCTGATATTCAGAAAAGCCTTTATGATAAAGCACTGGCATTCCGCGATGGAAGCACGGTTAAAGTGGATGACTATGCTGCGTTCAAAGAAATTCTGGATAAAAAAGGCGGGTTCCTCTCAGCCCATTGGGACGGCACTTCTGAAACAGAAGAAAAAATAAAAGAAGAAACCAAGGCCACCATCCGATGCATTCCTTTGAATGGCGAAAGGGAAGAAGGTAAATGTATTTACTCGGGAAATCCTTCGAAACAAAGAGTTATATTTGCTAGGGCCTATTAGTTAAAAGTTTTTAAAGTTCATAAAGCAAAACAATACATAGTGTTTAAAAACTTTACGAACTTTATGAACTATAGAAACTTTAAGAACTAGAATACTGAATGCCAGAAAAACTTAGTCCGGAAGAACTGATTGTAAAGCTGCTTAAAGAAAAGACCAGCCTGCAACTGGATGTACGTAAAAACATGTCGGATACTTTTGTGATGATGAAAGAGACCCTTTCAGAAATTGCAAAATCCCTGTCACAAAAAGCATCTTCTGTCGATAAACGTATTACTGTACTATTTAAGGATAAAGGTGAATTTGAGGCCAACCTTACTATTGCCGAAGACGTGCTGGTGTTTTATATGCAGACCAATGTTTATCTGTTTGACCAGAGCCACCAGGTTTGGCAAAGTTCCTACGTAAAAAACAATGAAGGAAACGCCTACTGCGGAATTATCAGCATATATAATTTCCTGTCCGATTCCTTTACATATAACCGTGCAAATGATGCCGGATACCTTATTGCACGCATATTCGTGAATCATGACATGCACTATTTTGTGGAAGGCAAACGCCAGTTGGGATTTCTCTATAATGATTTTGCCCACGCTATCCTGGATAAAAAGGCATTGACAGAAATAATTAATTCTGCCATTATTTACACCCTCGCATTCAACCTTTTTGTTCCTCCTTTCGACAATATAAAAGAAGTAAGTGTTTCCGCTATGGAAGAGGAAACCAACCGTATGCAGTTTCAAACCGGTAAACGCCTGGGCTTCCGCTTTAGCGCCGATAGCGACCAGGTAAAGTAATTTGAGAATCAGTGCACTCTCAATTCTTATGGATTTTGTTTTACCTTTGGATATTTACCGTACTTTTTTAATCTTCTGCAAGTAAGTATGAATTTGAAAGTAAGAGTTGTTATAACAGGTTCTACCGGAATGGTTGGTGAAGGAGTGTTGCATGAATGCCTTATGCATCCGGATGTAGAGCATGTACTTGTAATTAACAGAAAGGCATG
>DATHNK010000332.1:0-6025 GCA_035486075.1 Bacteroidia bacterium | reverse complement strand
TGCTTCCTGGTGCTGGGGGGCGGATTAGGTACAACCGTATAGGTACGTTGGGGGCTTGCAGCTATAGCTTTCGACTTAGCTGCCTTTTTGCCGGAGTGGCAGGAATCAAGCAGAAATATGGCTGCAATGCCGGTTAAAAGGAAGTAAGCGAGGTGGCAACTTTTCTTCATTCTCATACAAAGTAAGCTAATCTATCTAAAATGTATGACGTTTGAATGAAGGAGTTATAAAGATAGGGTGTTAATTAGTGATGAGTGATGAGAGATAAGTTATAAGCGAAGAACCTCTATTGCTTATCACTTATCTCTTATCTCTCATCTCTGTTCCAACTTTGTTTTACACATTTATACGTTTTTACAGTATAGGGGATTGTGTCAAGCAACTTTAAATACATCAGATAATCAAATAGTTGCATGTATTTGACAGTGCCGTTGTTTGACAATGTGTCAAAGTCCGGGCCGGACTGGCAATTAATGGCGAGGGGGTAGTCATGCTGTTCGTCAGGCTGCGGATCAGGGTCCCAAACAAGGGCGTATTGTTGCGATGCTGAAACCAGTTCAGCAGGACAATTGCCAATCGGGCTCCGACCTTTGTTTTACACTTTTTTGGCCGGTAAATGACTTTTCAGGAACTCCACAACCTATACTTTACTTTTGTGGTATGTAAAATAAAATCCATAATATTCCTTTTTGCTGGCGCATGAAAGCGCTTGCAATTAGCTTTGGACAGAAGGCGGGGAATTACTCACCCCTGGCCCCTCTCTACCTGGTAGAGAGGGAAAATGCAAAAACCGAGTACCATGAATAAATGGTATACCATTAAATAGTGGGACCGAATTAGTGGTAGTCCGAGCCCGACTGGCAATTAGTCGGAACATCCATGCGCTGGGATTATAAGAAGTATGTTTTATATTTGTGTAGTGAACGCGTTTTTATGCCATGCCTGATCGTACTTATTCTGTCGCCGCTTTATCTGATTTCCATACTAATAGCAGGGATTGTTAATTTATTCATGCCCCGCACCCTGGAAAGAAAAAAGCGCATTCTGATATCGCTTGTTATTTTCATATTCTTACCCATATTGTTTATTATTCTGTGTGTTATGTATGCTTTGATAACAAATGCAACTCTGGATAATTAGAAATGGCATCCCCCGTATCAAGCTCCACTTAATTATTTCTCTGTTAAGTTCAACTTACAAATTATTATCCCACGAAGTGTAGTTTCGGGTACTTGGAATATAGGGACATCATATATGATGCCCCTATATAAACTGAAGGATACCGTTATTTTAATCGACTATATTACTTATTGCCCTCTGGAGAATGGTCTACATCTGGTTTGTCAGCATGTTCTACTTCAGGAGCAGGTTTATCAGCAGGTTCCACTTTTTCAGGAGCAGGTTTGTCTACTTTTTCAGGAGTCGATTTATCTGCAGGTTCAGTTTTTTCGCTTACAACATGACCATCCTGCATTTCAACTGTATGAACCACATTACCCTCATTCCATGTGTGGGTTTCAGTAGTTTGTGCCATTAAACACACTGGGGTAAAAAATATACCACCTAGTACAACGAGTTTAAAAAATGTTTTTTTCATATGTTTTAAAATTTAAAACAAAAGTATAAATATTTTTAATATATTGAACACATTATTCTTTTTTAGCACTTTTTTTTAAAGATTTGCCCCCATACCCGCCAAACTCTCATAGGCAAGTAATCATTTTATTGCCTGTCGGGCTCCGATGGAGCTCAATGGTTGTTGTCTTTATATTTCTATAAACAGGAAAACCCTACAGGGTAAAAATGCACCGTTTTTTTAATTGCAATGCAATTGTAAGGAATGGTTTGAAACCATTCCCTACCAATCGCCCACTGCAATATGTAGGGAACGGTTTCAAACCGTTCCGGAACAAAATAATCCGTTTTTTTTCCATATAAATGGGGTACTGAAACCCGTCCGAAAGATTCATCCGGGCAGGCAAGTTAAGCATGACGAATACATTTTATTGCCGGTCGGGCTCCGATTCCAGCATAACGGATATATTTATTTGCCTGCCGGGCTTCCGGCTACCCCTCCTAATGTTATATTTGTCTGCAATACTATGCGGAAAGACAACAAAGGAACCTACCTGATTTTATTTCTGTTGCTGGTGGTTGCCGCGGTGCTGAGGCTTTACCATCCTATGGAGATCCCTTTCAGCGCCGATGAGCTGGATGCCCTTGGCAGAACCAAATTCAACACGTTTTCGGAATTAATTTCAAAGGGTGTTATTATAGATGCACACCCGGCAGGGGTGGAGGTTTTTCTTTACTACTGGACCAAGATATTTGGCTATTCCGAATTGGCGGTCAAACTACCGTTCATCACATTTGGGGTGTTGTCGGTATTGTATATGTTTAAGCTGGGCAAGGAGTGGTTCAACTCTACTGTGGGACTTGTCTGTGCTGCTTTTATAGCCACGCTTCAGTATACCATACTTTTCAGTCAGGTGGCAAGGCCCAATATCAGCGGGTTGTTTTTCACGCTGGCTATGGTTTTTTATTGGTCCAAAGCAATGTTTAAACCTGAAAAAAACTATAGAAGGAACATTGTACTCTACGTATTATTCAGCGCACTTTGCGCCTATAATCATTACTATTCCCTGCTTATAGCTGCCATAGTGGGAGTAACCGGTCTGTTTTTTATTCAACGCAAATACCTTGTTTGGTATGTTGCAGCCGGGCTAAGCATATTCATACTGTATATTCCGCACCTGCATATTTTCTTTTACCAGTATAATGTAGGCGGCCTGAAGGGTATAGTGGGGGCTCCGCACAACCGTTTTATCATTGATTATATAGAGTATGTTTTCCATTTTACCAAATATGTTTACCTCTGCGTGGCGGTTTTGTTTTTGGTTGGAATAATAAGCACTCTCCGCAAGAAAGGGAAGAAGGTTTCCCGGTTTATGGTTATTTCCATGTGCTGGTTTGGCGGGCAATTCCTTATTACGTTTTTATACTCGGTATTTGTAAATCCCATCATGGAATATTCCAGCCTGATATTTACATTTCCGTTTATGCTTTTTTGCCTGTTTGGTTGGTTGCCCGAGCTTGCATTGCCCTGGAAGGTTGCCGTTGTTGGGGTATTATGCCTTGTTGACGTAAGTACCTTATTCCTGAAAAGGCATTATTACGATATGTTTTACAAGTCGCGCTACGAGCAGGAAGTATTGCTTACCGACAGTGTAATTAAAGCGCATGGAATAAATAATATAGTCCCTTTTCTCCACATGAACGATGATGACAGTATTCCGCAGTATTACATTAAAAAACATCACCTGGATGTTCCTTATATAAACATTGAATATCCGAAAGGAAAACTGGCATCGCTGGTGAAAATACTGGATAATAATAAGGGCAAGGAATATATGTCCTTTGGCGGACTGGCGCGTTCTTCCGATCCTGTATTAATGTCTATTTTTTTTAACTATTATCCCTATCTTGTTAAACAAGCCAATTTCGACCAGGGCTCATTTTTCCTGCTTACCTCCAAACAAAGTGAAGGAAGATCTCCCTATATTTTCGAATCGGTTAATGATTTTGAAAAGCCCTGCCAGTACTGGGATGCAGCCAACAAAACCTATGTATCGGATACCGTTTCTTATTCCGGCAAACATTCGTACTTAATGGATTCACTGAATGAATGGGGCCCTGCATTTTGCTGCGATCTGAATAAAATGATAAAGAACCGTGATAACCTTATCCTTATTTCAGTTGCGTTATATTCCAAAGAATCGTTAAAGGATGTGGCGGTAGTAGCAGTGGTATCTTCGGGCGATAAGCAATTATTTTACGGGTCATATAAGGCAAGCGACTTTATGCAAAAAGATACTTGCTGTGTTTGGGTAAAAGCCTACCATGGCATTAAATTACCGGATGTGTACCTGGAATACCCGGATATAAAGGTGAAAGTTTATATTTGGAACAGTGGGAAGAAGAATTTTTACATGGATGATTTTAGCGTGAGAACTATAGATGGAAACCCTCTTATTTATTGGTTGCTTGAGAAACCAACTATATAAATTTTATTGCTTACTTAATGAATAAAGACGATAAAATTTCATCGGTTATATTGGTGTTGCTTATTGTAGTAGCCGCAATTCTCAGGCTATGGAATCCATTTAAAATTCCATTTTTCTTCGATGAAATGAGTGCCATCATCCGGACGCATTACAGTACGCTCCATGACGAAATACGAAATGGCGTGATGCTGAATGACACACACCCGGCAGGTGTGCAGGTGTTCCTTTACTATTGGACAAAATTGTTCGGGTATAAAGAAATTATTGTTAAGCTCCCTTTTATTTTGTGCGGAATCATTACTGTGTATTATGTGTTCCGCCTGGGTAAGGAATGGTTCAACAGCACCACTGGCCTGGTGTGCGCGGCGTATATGGCCACCGTACAATATACTGTTTCCTACAGCCAGTTTGCACGGCCCTATGCCAGCGGAATGTTACTTGTAATTTTAATGGTTTGGTATTGGTATAAAATGGTGTTTAAACCTGAACAGAAGTACATAAAAAATGCTGTGCTCTATGTTCTGTTCAGCGCATTGTGTGCATATAACCATCACTTCAGTTTGTTGTTTGCGGCTATTGTCGGGCTAACCGGGTTGTTTTTTACAAAAGGGAAAAATTTGTTGAGGTATCTGATGGCTGGTATTTGCATCTTCATTTTATATATCCCTCACCTGCCTGTTTTTTTATACCAGATCGAGCACGGCGGAGTTGATTGGTTAGCGAAGCCCGAAAATGCTTACATCATTAATTATATACGATATATACTCCAGTTTTCCTTGGGAGCGTATATTATTGCAGGGCTACTATTCATAGTTGGGCTGGTAAACACATTAGTGAACAGAAAAGTACATTCACCTTTTTATTTTATTTCGCTCTTTTGGTTCCTCGCCCCGTTTTTAATAGGTTTTTTTTATTCCAGGTTCGTTAACCCGGTAATTCAGTATTCGGTACTTATTTTCAGTTTCCCATTCATGTTATATAGTTTTTTCGGGTTGCTGCCCAACTGGAATATAAAAGCTAAGACACTGGTTGTATTGGTAATTTGCAGTGTAAACATAGTTGTGCTTTTTAACGGCAGAAAGTACTACGATATTTATTACCAGTTCCATTATGACAGGCAGGCGGCCCTGAATGATTCACTTTACAGAAGAGTAGGGGGGAATAATTTTATTGCGCTTTCACAATCAACTCCGGATAGTATGATGGCATTTTATAACGGCAAATATCATTCAAGGGTTAACTATGTATGGATCCCTGATTCAGGAAGCGAGGTGCCGCTTATAAAATATATCAATAGCCACAGAACTCCATACCTTACCTACGATAATTTAGCCTTGTCAAACCAACTGTATTTGCCGGTTATTCTGGATTATTATCCTTACGTAGCTATGGCAAAATATATGATGGGCGGTACGAATTATATATTTACAAAAAACCCTGCTGATGGGAAAAGCCCTTATGTTTTTGAGTCAGTTAATAACTTTGAAAAACCTTGTATTTATTGGAGCAATGCAGATAGATCATTTATAACAGACACCGTTTCACAATCGGGCAAACATGCTTACAGAATGGATTCTCTGCATGAATTTGCATCGACCTCTTTTAATTGCGATTTGGATAAGATGACCACCAACCCGCAAAACATTATTCTTATTTCAGTTTCTGTATATCCCCTCGAAACAATGAAAGATGTAGTAATAGCAGCCTCGTTTGATTCGGGCGGCAAAAATTTATACTGGGGTGCTTCTCCTGTGAGCAATTTTATAAACCCCGATGAACATGATAAATGGGTGAAGGCATACCATACTTTGCAATTGCCCGGAACTTGCTTAAACTATAAAGATATTAAAGTGAATATTTATATATGGAATAAAGGCAGGCGTAATTTTTACATCGATGATTTTACGGTGAGGTCAATAGCGGGTAACCCGATTGCGTTCGGACAATCTGAAAAAAATTGA
>DATHNK010000331.1:0-3891 GCA_035486075.1 Bacteroidia bacterium | reverse complement strand
TTTACTAACTTTTATAATACCAAGAATAAATATAAATAAGAAAAACGCGAAAGCGGCTAAATATGGTGCAAATGCTGCAAATACAAATGGGCCTAATGCAAGGCCGATTAAAATAATAAATCCAAGTATAATAGCACCTATCAGACCTAACACTATTAAAACACATCCGCCTTTATCTTTATGAGATTTCCCCTCATTATTTGCGTTTGCATTATTACTGAAGCCTCTTCCATGGTCGCTATTAGGGTGATAAATTGAGTTTGTTGTCCTTTTTTGAGCTATTAAAGCCACCCCTACCAGAACAAGTAAGGCTCCAACTAATAATAGTATTCCTGTAACCGGAATACTATTCAGTTCTACACCCAAAATAACTGCACCAACGCCAACAGGCATAAAAATTTCCGCTATTATCCTTTTTGTTTTATCAGTTTTACTTTTCTTACTATCAGAAATAGAACTTGTATCTGGAAAAGCCTTAATCTGATTGGATAAACCGTTCATTAGTAACATCGGCATACCCCGTTCCATCATAGTATTCATAGTTTTAGCAAAACTCTCAACAAATCTTTTCTTATTTATTATTGGCTTATCAGGTATTACTTTAGTTTGAGTGGACATGGCCTCACTCCTATTATTTTCCAACTTTTTAAAGGACTCCGAATGAGTTGTTTTATTTACAGGGTTCGCTCTAAAATCCTTTACCAGCCTTGCATTTTTAGGTTTTGAAGGCATTAGCGAATAATACCCTTTTGTATATTTCCGTTTACCAAATGAGGATACAACCTTGTTTCCGGAATTACAGGAAACGAAGAGTACACAAATAAGCAGGAATGTATTAAAAACCCTGCTCCTGAAAGAAAATATAGGCATTTATAATAAATTCAGATTACAAGTATACAAAATAAGTCCATGTAATTTCCTGTAAAACTTATAATTAGCCTATCTTGCTTATTATTGGATATTTTGTAATATTGCAGAACACCAAGGTACAAAACATTATGAAAAACCTATTTCTTTTTATTCTTGCCGCATCCGGAATAAATTTTGCGCAGGCTCAGACAACCAGCCTTAGTTCAATGAGTCCATCGGAAACTTTTGCCGCCAGAAAAGGCGCGATACTTGAAAAACGTTTTGATGAAGTGGGCAAGGTTGGCTATCTGAATGTTCAGATAGAATATATTACCGACCTCACCACCAACGATAAATTACAGTGCATCCGTTTCGATATTCAGCTTACGAATAATACCGCCGGGCCGTCTGCATTATTAGATACCAATGAGGTGAATGAAATTATAAGTTTCATGAAATATATCAGCGCCAATATAATAAATCGCCCTCCTGTAGATCCTAATACCGAGATCTCTTTCACCAGTAAATACAATATACAGGTAGGCTGTTTCTGGCAGAGTAATAGCGGCTGGACACTATTCATCAGGACTGATTCACAAAATCCGGCAACTGAAACAGACATATTGCAGAGCGACGTGAATGCTTTGCTAAAAACCTTTCGCCTTGCAAAGGCCGAAATTCAGAAAATATAAATACGGTCCCTTATTTTCCTCCCTTTAAAGATTCTAACTTATCGGTCTGATTTGTGCTTCCGTACACTTGCTGAAGCGCACTGGTATTGGCTGCATCGTTAGGGTTAATTTTATAGGCCCTTTCAAAATAAGGCTGTGCTTTCAGGAAGAATGCTTTTGCCTGATCCATCAACTTATTATACTTTTCAGTAGCATTTAAAGGAAGGTCGTTGGCTTGTTTGGTAATAGGTACCGCCTGGTTAAAGTAAAGCGCACCCATATTGTAAAGCAAATCAAAATCATTAGGGTTAATGTCGAGCGCCTTGGTATAATTACTTTCAGCTTTAGCCATTAAATCGGTATAATCAGCAGGTTTTGGCAACTCACCACCTTTATCATCCCTGGGATTTGCTTTGTGATCAAAAATACCTCCGAGATTGGTGTACAGGCTTGCCAGCAAATTTTTGTTCTTTTCTTTGTCCGGGCTTTGTTCTAATTTAGAAATGGAAAGAGTGAGGTTGTTTTCTGCCTTTGCATAGTCTTTTTTACCCAGGTAAACATTTGTTTCTGAAATTATAAGTTGCAGATCATTCGGATATTGGGTGCGGCCTTTTTCAATATAATCCCAGGCTTTGGCACTGTCCTTTTGTTTCAGATACATTGCGGCAAGAGCGTTGTACGGCGTGGCATCAGCATATTTCAGATCAATAAGCTTTTGATAATAGGTAAGAGCCAATGCACTGTTACCCGCATTGTCAGCAGAATTTGCAGCTACCTGAACTGTCTCCATATAAGAACTGTCTGTTTTATTCAGCAAACCGTATAAGGTAATGACCTTCTGCGATAATGCCAGCGATATTGGGTAATGGCGGTTATTATATTCCCTGAATGCTTTATTAATGAGGTATGCTATACAACTGGGTATATTTGTCTTCGCCTCATCCGCATAAAAATCCTTTGGATTTATTTGAAGTACCTTGATAAATGAATTAGCCGCCACGCAAATGGTATTCGTATCTATTTGTTCATAGGACATAGTGTTCACTTTGTTAATATTTGCGGTGCCCATCGACTTAATAAGTTTTGTAACCAAGCTATTCAGCCTGAACTTAAACAACTCTAAATAGACCTCTCCCCTGTAGAGATACATTTTAGGCTCATCCTTTGTTTTATCATTGGCGGCAGCTTCGTCAATAGCGGCTTTTGCATCATAGAGTTCCGTAGAATCATTATGTGAACCAAACTCATCCATGTGCATTTTTGCACTGGTAACTTTGTTGTTTTGGGATATTCCATGCAAACAAATTGCAATGCCAAGGAGTAATAAACACGATTTTTTCATAGTATAAAATTAAAAGAATGGGCAAATTTAACCCATTTTTTAAAATTGTAAAATTTTTCAGGAGTAACCCGCTAATATTTTAATATGCGGGAAAGAAAATGCAGGTTATGCTACTCTGCCCAAACGGCGTATAATAGAATAGATAAGCACAAAAACAGAAATTACGCCTACTATTATCATAGCCCAAATTTGTGGTGAGAATTTAGGAAGATAGAATCTTGGCGTTTCGGTTAATGGCATTTCAAGGTAAGTTACATTACCCGCAGTAACTTTTACCCATCTGTCGGAGAAAGGGGTATAATTATTCTTGGAAAATGCAAGGCTGTATTCGCCGGGTTTTAACTCGGATATTTTGCAAAAACCATCGTTAGCGCTAAAAGCGTTTGCAATAAGTGAATCATGGCTGAAAATACTCACCTTAACTGAATCCATGGGAGCCTGGCTGGCCAGGTCAATACAATACGCGTTAACCGCCCCGGTAGATTGGGTTGGTTCTGTTCCTTTTGCCGAATTAACAAGTCCGTTAATTCCAATAAGGGTAAGGCTGTCATTTAAACCATTGCTCAACGCTGTTTTCAGGAAACTGATACTGTCTTTATCCCGGTGTTTTCCTAGTTCTGAACGGATCGAATCGAGCATATAATGATTCACATCTGCAATGGAATCAAGTACCGACTGAGGTATTCTCTTCACTACAAGGTTATGCACAAACTGAACTCTTTTTATGTAATCGACCTGAACTGGAACAGGGCCTTTTTTTGTTTTTACAACAGGCGCTTTTGCAACCACCGGGGCAGCCTTGGTCCTAGGTTGAACAACAGGAGCCGGTTTTGTTTGAGGAGTTTTGGTTACAACCGGGGCTTTTGCGGCAACAGGTGTGGCAGGCTTGGTAACAGGCGCTTTTTTTACTGCTGTAGGCGCCGGAGAAGATTTAGCAACTGTTGAGGTTTGATTAGATGGCGTATTTGAAGTCTTTTTAGGAGCAGGTGTTGAATTGTTCTGAACAGGAACCGGGGTTAAAACATTTCC
>DATHNK010000330.1:0-10372 GCA_035486075.1 Bacteroidia bacterium | reverse complement strand
TAAGGCAGGAAGACAATTATCAATACGCCAAGTTGGTTTTTCCACCTACGCTGGATGAAACATGGAATGGTAACGTTTTAAATACTTTCCAGGCTTATAACTATCAATATACTTCCTTAAATACACCCTACACTTACACTGTTTATGCCGATAGCAATACTTTGCGGACAGTGCATTTTGATTCTACTCTTACCGTATTGGAATTTAAAGATTCCGCTTCATTTCAAAGTTATGGATATTGTTTTGAACAATATGCTACCGGAATCGGTATGTTCCATCGGGTAGTTTACCTGGATAGCTCCAGCGTAATTACGCCCGGCTTCAGGTCTCCCGATACAAGCCTTACTACCACCTGGGGTGTTTGGTACACCGAAACCTGTTTGACATCCGGGTATCAATAAGCCTGCAAGATTTCATTAGCACTCATCCCCTACCCCTTCTCTACCAGTAGAGAAGGGGCTAGTACATAACGACCGCAAAACGACTTTCCCTCTCTCTATGGATAGAGAGGGGTGCAGAGGTGAGTCCATTTCTGAATGATTTCTAATTTTGCATAATCAGGAATATGGACTTCAAAAAAATAACACCGGCAATAGTTGAGGAACTGCAAGAAATTGTCGGTAAGGATTATGTTTTTACCGATGCTGAATCATTGAAGCATTACGGCCATGATGAAACCGAAGACCTGAACTTTCCACCCCAGGTAGTTGTAAAACCCCATACTGCCGAAGAAATATCGGCCATTTTAATAATCTGTAACAGAGAATTAATTCCCCTAACACCGCGTGGGGCTGGCACCGGGCTTAGCGGCGGAGCATTGCCAGTATTCGGAGGTGTTGTTCTATCTATGGAGCGATTCAATAAGATATTACATATTGACGAAAGAAACATGCAAGCCACAGTAGAACCGGGCGTGATCAACCAGGTATTCCAGGAAACGGTTGCTGAGAAAGGTTTGTTCTACCCACCCGATCCTGCCAGTAAGGGCAGTTGTTTTCTTGGCGGCAATGTAGCCGAACGTGCCGGCGGGCCTAAAGCGGTTAAGTATGGCGTTACAAAAGATTATGTATTGAATCTGGAAGTGGTGCTACCTACCGGAGAAATTATATGGACTGGCGCTAACGTACTCAAAAACTCAACAGGCTATAATCTCACGCAGCTAATGACAGGCAGTGAGGGTACATTAGGCATCATCACTAAAATTGTTTTCCGCCTTATTCCAATGCCCAGGCATAATCTGCTTATGCTGGCTCCGTTCTTTTCAGCCATCAAAGCCTGTGAAGCGGTCTCGGCAATTTTCCGGGCAGGAATAATTCCATCAGCTATGGAGTTCCTGGAACGCGATGCCATTGACTGGGCTTTGAAATATGTAGATGGAATTTCAATACAGGTAAAAGACGACATACAGGCCCACCTTATTATTGAAGTCGACGGCAACGACCCCGAGGTACTAATGAAAGAATGTGAAAAAATAATGGAGGTACTTCAGCAATTTGAATGCGATGAAATTCTTTTTGCCGATTCTCAGGAGCAGAAAAATGCACTCTGGAAAATGCGAAGAAGCGTAGCTGAAGCGGTAAAAACACATTCGGTTTATAAAGAAGAAGATACCGTTGTGCCCCGTGCGGAACTTCCTGTTTTGCTTGCCGGAGTAAAGGAAATCGGCAAAAAATATGGCTTCCAGTCGGTGTGCTATGGCCATGCCGGCGATGGCAACCTGCATGTGAACATCATTAAAAATAATATGAGTGCTGAACAGTGGAAGTATATTCTTCCCCAAGGTATCCGTGAAATATTCCAACTTTGTGTTAAATTAGGCGGAACCATTTCGGGAGAACATGGAATTGGATGGGTACAAAAAGACTACATGGATATAGCTTTCACTGAAAAATCGCGCTCGCTGCAAAAGCAGATAAAATCGGTATTCGACCCGAATGGAATCTTAAACCCCGGTAAAATCTGGTTATGAAAAAAATCCTGCAATCAAGAATCATAAAAAATTTTATCAGCCACTTTGCCCAGGGGTTGATTGTAATAGCCCCAACGGTTATTACCGTTTTTGTTTTTTACCGGTTATTTATTTTTTTCCGGAACAATTTCCCGAACACGCACCTTGTCAATCCCTATCTGGATCCTGTAATTATCATCGTAGGTATAATTTTACTGATCTTCCTGATTGGCCGGCTTTCTGCTACCATTTTTTTCACTCCTGTTATGGTGAGGTCGGAAAAAGTGGTAGAAAGAGTTCCTTTTATCAGGGTGGTGTATTCCGCTGTGAAAGATCTTTTCTCCGCATTTATTGGAAATAAAAAGAAATTCAACCGCCCGGTTTTGGTTACTATTGATAAAGCCAATGATATTAAGCAAATAGGTTTTGTAACCCAAACAGATCTGTCAAGCATGGATATTGCCAAAGATATGATCTCGGTTTACCTGCCTTTTTCCTATGGCCTCAACGGTAAATTGATAATAATACATAAAGACAGCGTTCAGCCTCTTGATGTTTCGGCATCGGAAGCTATGAAGTTTATTGTATCGGGCGGTGTAACACATGTTGATTAGCTTGTATGAGTGATGATTCGTTCATAGCAAATCAGCCCCAAACCCCTAAAGGGGCTTTAAATAGCCCTACTCAAAGCCCCTTTAGGGGTTTGGGGCGAACGAAACTAATACCTTATCTCCTTGCCCTGACCGGAGCCTTGCTATTTCTGCCATTTCTGGGGAAAGTTCATTTATTCGATTGGGATGAAATAAATTTCGCCGAATGCGCAAGGGAAATGATCGTAGCAAAAAAATATTTTTTTGTCACTATAAATTATTTGCCTTTTTGGGAAAAACCGCCGTTGTTCATCTGGATGCAAGCCCTCTGCATGAATATTTTTGGAATCAGCGATTATGCAGCCCGTCTGCCTAATGCTATCTGCGGAATTGCAACATTTGTAGTACTTTATAAAATCGGAACACTATGCAAGGACAGCCGTTTTGGGCTGTTATGGGTATTAGCGTATGCCGGTTCCTTACTCCCCCATTTCTATTTTAAATCAGGCATCATCGACCCCTGGTTCAACTTTTTTATATTCACCGGCGTGTACTTTTTTATGCGTGTACAAATGCAGAAAAAAGAACTGGTTGCAGGCAAAAGCAACCTTTTTATTATTCTATCGGCTTGCCTTCTGGGGCTTGCCATTATTACCAAAGGGCCTGTTGCATTACTTATTTTTTCTTTGTGTCTTTTTATTTATTGGTTGATTGAAAAACGGAGAGCGGTTCTGAATTTTGGCCAGCTATTTCTTTTCCTGCTGGTGCTTTTAGCTTCCGGTGGATTATGGTTTGGCGCAGAAATTGCAACAGGCCACAGCAATGTAATTATGGAGTTTATTAACTACCAGATCAGGCTTTTCAAAACGGAGGATTCCGGTCATGGAGGGCCATTTTATTTTCATGTCATTATATTGTTGATTGGCTGCTTTCCTGCTTCCATATTTGCATTCCGGGGCATGAGTTCGGAAATGAAAGATGATGAAAAAGGGCGTGAAGTCTCACTTTGGATGGGGCTTTTGTTTTGGGTTACCTTGATCTTATTTTCTATAGTTAAAACAAAAATTATTCACTACTCATCGTTGTGTTATTACCCCCTCACCTACTTCGCTGCATTGGCTATGAGCAATTTATTGGATGGCGATGTGAAGTGGCGGAAATGGATGAGCTGGGGGCTTGGCATCACCGGCGGACTAATTGCAATTGCCCTTATAGGATTGCCTATTGCAGGTATGAATGCTCAGGCAATCATCAACAGCGGCATACTGAAAGACCCTTTTGCAGCAGCCAATTTGCAGGCAGACATCCATTGGTCGTTCGCAGATTGCCTGTTAGGAATATTTTTACTTGTCACATTAATTGCGGCTATTATTTTCCTTCAAAAAGGTAAAATTCAACGTGGAATACTGACTATGTTTTTAGGTAGCCTCATCACAACAAACCTTGCCTTAGCTGTTATTGCTCCAAAGATCGAACTGCTCACCCAACAATCCGCTGTAGAATTCTATCAAAGTTTGCAAGGCAAAAATGTTTACGTAACAACACTTGGATTTAAAAGCTACGCCCACTATTTTTATTCCGCTGAACAACCCTTAACCAATATCCATAATACAGACGATGCAGGTTGGCGAGACTGGCTCCTGAAAGGAGATATAGATAAACCAGCCTACTTTGTTTGTAAAATAAACAATATTGATGATTGGGAAAAATGGTATCCGCAACTAAAGGAAATTAATCGAAAGAACGGATTTGTTTTTTTAGAAAGAGCTGTTGTAATAAAATAAATATGAATACTCACCCCTGCACCCCTCTCTAAAAATAGAGAGGGGAAAAGTCATTTTGCAATCGTTTTGCACTTCCCCCATCTCTATCGGATAGAGAGGGGTGCAGGGGTGAGTCTAACGAAATAAATTTTGTTAAAGGAAGTTAATAAAAATGATTTGTAAATTCCTTTTATTTTAATTTACTTTGTCAAATGCTGTAACAAACCCCTGGGTAAATTCGTCTGGTTTAAGATTTACATAAAGTTATGCGGAAATGTTTTATTCTATTATTTGTACTGCTTGGCTTAAGTACCTATGCTCAAACCAAAACCGACAGCACTAAAAACAGCTATGCACTAAAGGTATTTTTAGATTGCAGCTATTGCGATATGGATTACCTTAGAACAGAGCTCACATTTATTGATTACGTGCGAGACCGCATGGAAGCGCAGGTAGATATAATAGTATCATCACTGCAAACGGGTAGCGGAGGAACGGAATATACCTTTGTTTTTAAAGGCCAAAAAGAATTCAGGGGGCAAAGTGACACCCTGAGATATGATATTACCTCTTTCTCGACAGATGATATAACCCGGAAAGGGATTGTACAGACCATAAAACTGGGCCTTACCCGCTATATAGCCAAAACCAAATATGCCGATAAATTAACTATCAGTTTTATAAAAGATACCAACCATTCATCTAACCAGGTAAATATAAACCCGGCACTTGACAAATGGAAATCCTGGGTATTTACCTGCGGGGGCTATGGGAATTTTAACGGACAGCAACTAACCGGAACAACCAATGTTAATGGAGTACTCCAGGCTAGTAAAGTTACACCCAACTGGAAAGTTAGTCTCGGTGTAAACATTGGCTATGACTATGGTTATTACATTATCTCGCCCGATTCCACCATTAAAAGCATATCCCAATCTGCCACCTTTAACGGGCTTTATGTAAAAAGCATGAATGAACATTTTTCATGGGGTATTAATTATACTGAAACCAACAGTACCTTTGAAAATATAGTGCATCAGGAAAAATTACAACCGGGAATTGAATATTCCATCTTCCCTTATAGCCAGGCTACCCATAAAATATTCCGCCTGCTTTATTATTTCACTTTCGAAAATTCAAAATACGAGGATAGCACTATTTATGACAAGATCCATACGTTATATTTAGGCGAAGAATTACTTGCTTCCATTAACTACAAAGAGCCCTGGGGTTCACTTTTCATGTCGCTGGACGGTTCACATTATTTTTACGATTTTTCAAAGAATAACCTTACCTTCTCTACGGGTTTCAGTCTTAACCTGTTTGAAGGTTTTACCCTGGCTGTAGGCGGTAATGCTTCTATTGTAAACAACGAAATATATTTGCCTGCAACAGGGGCAACGGAAGCTCAAATTCTGTTAAGCACCAAAGCCCTTCCAACACCCTACCAGTATTATGTTTTCGTAGGTATTAAGTATAGCTTCGGTTCCATATATAATAATATTGTAAACCCGCGGTTCAGCCCTAACGGGTATAATCTTAATTTCGGGTTTTAGAAGTTTTTAAAGTACCCGAAGGGCTTTATTGGCCTGAATTGATAACTTTGCGGTTCCGTCCTTGCGAGGAATGAAGCAATCTCAAGTATAACTTTATTGACAAGGATTGCTTCATTCCTCGCAAGGACGATAACAATAGACTTTACAAACTAAGAACTTTATAAACTGATTATGGCGTGTAGCGGATGTTCAACAGGTAGAGGTGGCAGTAGCGATGGCGGCTGTAGCAGCGGAGGCTGCAACAAGCTTAATGTATTCGACTGGCTGGCCAATATGGAACTGCCAAACGGGCAAAAGCCCTTTGATATTGTAGAAGTACGTTTTAAAAATAGCCGTAAGGAATTTTTCAGGAACCGTAATAACCTGCAATTGTTGCAGGGTAATATTGTAACTGTTGAAGGTGCAACCGGATTCGATGTTGGCGTAGTTTCCGTTGCAGGAGAGACCGCCAGGCTTCAACTGAAAAAGAAAAAAATGGAGGAAAATGATCCTGCCATCAAAAATATTTTAAGAAAATCTACCGGCAATGACATTGACCGTTGGAAAGAAGTTCAGGAATTGGAGAAGAACATTATTGTAAGAGCCCGTATACTTGCCACCAACATGAAGTTGGACATGAAAATAAATGATGTGGAAATTCAGGCTGACAAATCCCAGGCTTCTTTTTATTATACTGCACCGGGCCGGGTTGATTTCCGTGAACTTATTAAATCATACAGTTCAGAATTCCGCCTGCGTATACAAATGTGGCAGATCGGGGAAAGGCAGGAAGCCGGAAGGCTTGGAGGCATTGGTTCCTGTGGCCGGGAACTTTGCTGTTCTACCTGGCTGACAGATTTCCGCACGGTAAGCACTACCGCTGCCCGTTACCAGCAACTGGCGCTTAACCCGGTTAAGTTAGCAGGACAATGCGGCAAATTAAAATGCTGCCTCAATTATGAACTGGATTCCTATATGGATGCCCTGAAGGATTTCCCACAGACAATGGATTTGGAATCGCAGAAGGGAAGGGCTGTCCATCAGAAAACCGATATATTTAAACGTACCATCTGGTACACCTATTTAGATGCTCCGGAAAACTTTATCCCGCTTAGTGTAGACCGCGTAAAAGTCATTATTGACATGAACCAGAAAGGCAAAAAGCCTGAGACCATAGAAGATTTGAAACTGGAAATGGCCAAAGAAAAGGAAATGGGATATGTTGTAGGCGGCCCCAAGCAGCCTAAAGGCGATAGAAACAGGAATAACAGGAGAAGAAGGGACTAAGTCGGAGCCCGACTGGCAATTATTTAAGTCCGCCTAAGCGGATTAGGTACAAAGGTCCGACCTAATTGGTCTTTATCCAGGCGTCTTTAGCAAACTTCTTTTGAAAGTTCACCCGTTCGGCAATAGCTGCTTCATGCGACTGGAAATTGCCATAACCAACCATATATAATCCGCCGGGATTCCGGCCAACAATAGATAAATGCAGGTTCTGTTTGCCCAGTTCGTTTATCAAATTCTCGGCATGTTCCTTTACGCTGAAACTGCCTACAATTATTAAGTATTTGGAGTTCGACACCACCGGAACATTACTGGAAACCGGTACCGCCTTAGTTGAAACCGGAGGATTAACAGGCACGCTCATGGTATTTTTTACCGGAGAAGGCGCCGGAAAGTCGCTTATAATAGTATGGAAAGATTCAAATACAGGCTTCGGTAATTCTTTGTATCTGGCAGGTGAATAGGAAGGCGCTTCTTTCTTTGAGAATAAGTTAAAACTGGAGAATCGGATATTGGTCTGCTTTTCCAACATAGTGAAACAGAAAGCAGATACTACCAATGCAGCCACTACCGCAGCGGCAGCATAACTCCTTGCCTTTTTCCGCTCATTATAAATTGGAATAACCTTTGCTGCCTCCTCCGCTTTTACCTGTTCAACAACCGGCAAATGATAGAATGCAGAAAGGCCATAGGAGTCGGCGAGGTAATTCAGTTTATTATCCTGCTGGAAAATAAGGCTGCCCTTTTCATCCACATAAATAAGCCCGATATTATCAAGCGTCAGCCTCTTATCTTTTTCTATATTTTCCTTAAACCGTTTTACTTCACTGGAAATAGAATCAAGCGCTTCGGAATAAGGAAGCTTCATCTTTCCGGAAATGTGGTGGGCCAACAAACCATCATTACGGGTAAGCCCTTTATTGAAGAGAATCCTTTTGCCCGGAGGCTCGAAGAGGTGCTTTACCGGGTCGATATTGGCCGGGGCATAGTTGCATACAAAGCCTCCAAAGTCAGGCACTATAACGCAATCATGCTCAAACAGCAATTCCGATATATGTTCTTCGATCTTCATTTTAAATGGATACCAAAATTATAAAAAATCCTTGGAACTGGGAACAATTGGAACGCGGATGACGCAGATAATTTATGATTAACTCGGATAAAAATACAGAGATTCCTCACTACGTTCGGAATGACAGTGACTTGAATAGGTTAAAGGGAAGTTGCGGCGGGCGAAGCCCGCCGCAACTTCCCACCAAATATTATATTAAGCGTGCTATCCCCAACGCAGTGAGGAATCTAATCTATTGCTTTATCCGCGTTCAAATACCCTACAGCTTCTCTTGCCTGATATCCTGCTGCTCTATTTTGTAATCGCCATTTTGCGAAACAACAGAATAAGCTTCCATCGAGGTCAGTTTTGTATGCTTTACTTTATACATTAACATTACTATCGGGCGGTCATCAGGGTCGGTAGAATCTTTTACCGAAACACATTCCAGCGATGTTACATTACCGAAAGCATCTTTCAGGTCCTTATATTTTTGGGTACGTACTTCAATAGATTCACTGGCATTGAACTCATCGGTATAGAATTTATTTGTTCCCGCATAATCTCCATTGTCAATAGTATGAATGAGGGTTTCCACCAAGGTTTTAGCTTTGCTCTGATCCACTTTACCACAACCGAAACAGGTGATGGCAATTACAGGTAAAAGAAGAAAGAGTTTTTTCATAGAGAGGGTTTAGACAAAGATAGGAATAATAGTTATGGTTTTGAGTTAAGTGTCTCTTTGTCCGTCATTGCGAGGCCCCGCGAAGCAATCTTGCCGCTATGTATGCCTGGCGATTGGGTAAGATTGCTTCGCGGGGCCTCGCAATGACGATTACTCATCTCTCCCACCTTTTTATTACCTTTGAGCCTTATGCGTATAGCAATCTACGGGAGGCCATCCCCAAACAACCGTTGTGATGAGGCGAAAAAAATATTCGCTCAGTTAGACTCGCTGGGAATAGAATATGTAGTTCATCAGACGTATTTTGAATCACTGGAAAAGTATGTTAAATTTCAGGCGAGCGTTACTACATTTTCCAATGAGTTAACGGACGAATCTGTTGATTATTTGATCAGCATTGGCGGCGATGGAACCCTCTTGGAAAGCCTTCCTTATGTAGTGAAAGCGGGAATTCCTGTGCTGGGAATCAATACAGGCAAATTGGGGTTTCTTTCCCTGGTTCCAAAAGACGATATTGAACCGGCAATTAATGCTTTGAAAGAAAAAAAATTCACCATACAAAGCCGCTCGCTTCTCAATCTTCAAACTGAAGGCTCTGTCTTTGGTAAAAATAACTATGCCCTGAATGAGGTATGCGTTCAACGCAAGGACACCTCTACCATGGTTACGATACATACCTACATTAATGGCGAATTCCTGAACTCTTATTGGGCCGATGGCCTGATAATTGCCACACCTACAGGCTCCACAGCCTATTCGCTCAGTTGCAGCGGGCCTATTTTACTGCCCGAAGATTCCAGCTTTATACTTACCCCCATAGCCCCGCATAATTTGAATGTAAGGCCGGTAGTTATTCCTGATAGTTGCTCCATAACTTTAAAGGTAGAAGGCCGGAACCCAACCTACCTCGTTTCCCTTGATTCGCGCTCTGTTCCAATGGACAGTACCAAAGAATTGACTATCCGCAAGGAATCATTCGGAGTGAAGTTAATTCAGTTGCACGATTATAGTTTTGCCAAAACATTAAGAACCAAACTGAACTGGGGCAAGGATTTGCGGAATGAATAGGAAATACTTGACCAATTCCGGTAAATGTTAATTTTATAATTCCATTTTTATTGTTTTAATTACCAGGTAAATGCCCCCTGATCTGTAGGCAAATATTCTTAATAAGTAACTTTTTTATAGCGTAACAGTATACTAAAGATGATAAGTACCGGTAAAAGCTGTAATTTTAACAACAGCACCTGTTTTTTTTGTCATGACTTCAGGCTCCCTGTAAACCTGAAATAAATGATTTTTTTTTATGTGTGTAAGGACCAACGATTATATTAAATGCTGAAAAATACCTCGGGTAAAAAGAAATTATCTTTTCTCATAGGGGCAATGACAATTTTAATTGTTGTTGAGCTGCTCGCTTTGTTTTTTATGAAGCAGACTTTATCGTCTACCAGGGTACTAATCGGGGCGGAAAGCATTTGGGCCAAGTCGGAACGCGATGCCATATACAGGCTCA
>DATHNK010000329.1:0-2008 GCA_035486075.1 Bacteroidia bacterium | reverse complement strand
GATATGGAGGAAGTTAATAAATTACGCTGGTGGCTTACCAATGGGGCTATCGGATGCGCTCTTTCACACTACAAAGCCTATGAATATATTATCGAAAATAATTTAAAGTATGCTTTCATACTAGAAGATGACGCCGTTATGCCTGAAAACACCGGTCAGATCCTGCAGGAAATAGAAAACAAAATACTGGACAATGAAATCATACTTCTTTATTATGCATCATTTTCACCATGCAAGCTTAGTACCGTAGGTAAAGTAAATCTCACTAAAAAGGAAAGCCTGGTTTACCCCATTGATATTACACAAACAATAACCGCTACTGCTTATATTATTACGAATAAAGCAGCCAAAAATATGCTGGACATGATCAAACCAATACGTGTTGCAGCAGACTCGTGGTATTATTATTATGATAAGGGTGCGTTCACTTCATTAAGGGTTCTTTATCCTACCGCATTTAATATTAAATATTACAAATCATCTATTGATTACATTAACACGAAATCTGCAAAAGGGATGATATTGCATTTTATAAATACCTATAAAATACCTTTATTATTTCAACTACTCCGTTACAGGAGGGGCAAAAGACGTGGCAAAATGCTTAACCACTTTAGTTTAACAAATGAAGAGTCTCCTATCTATAAAAAACTCGAAAGTGAAGTGAATTAGCATTGTGTTAACATACAAAGTTTATTTTTAAATGTTACATGCTATACCAATAAAAACTGTTAAAATTGTACTTTGAATAAACAATCTACCATGTTCAATCTTATTTTATTTGGCCCGCCCGGAGCGGGAAAAGGAACCCAGGCTTTAAAGCTTGCAGAAAAATACAACTTAATTCATATTTCAACCGGCGACCTGCTGCGTGCTGAAGTAAAAAGCGGCACAGAATTAGGAATGGCTGCCAAACAACTTATGGATAAAGGAATCCTGGTGAGCGATGAAATTGTTGTAGGAATGATAGACGCTAAAATAGCAAGCAATTCAACTGCCAAAGGTTTTATTTTTGATGGTTTCCCAAGGACCTTATCACAAGCCTTTGCGCTGGATAATTTACTTCAGAACCGTAATCTGTCTATTACAATGACACTGGCGCTGGACGTGGATGAAGAGGAACTATACAAACGGATATCTCTCCGGGGCCAGATCTCTGGCCGGGTAGATGACCAGGATAAAAACACTTTTTTGAAAAGGATGCAGGTTTATCAAACTGAAACATCTCCGCTCAAAGAATACTACAAAAACAAAGGCGTTCTGGTTTCAATAAACGGGTTAGGTGAAATTGAAGATATCTTCAACTCCCTCTGCAAGGAAATTTCGACCAAAATATGAGGGTACCGGCCTACTGCAAATTATATAACACAGCATGGCTGCTTACAGTAAATATCTTCTGTTCATTATTGTAAGTTGCATTCTGACGCTGGCCATGCAGGTAATTTATCATTACACTCCGCAGGGTGATGCCGGGTGTTATATACAATTAGCCAGGCAATATATCAAGTTCGATCTTTTTGAGCCTTCTCTTGCAAATAGCCAGGAAGGCGGACATCCGGTATATGTAATTTTTCTGGCATTATTCGGCAGCATCGTTTCATATAACTACTATATAATCGGGTTTTTACAAACTGTGCTATTTTGTTTTTCCGCGTTTTTACTGATACGGGAATTGGAGCGATATCTAAATAAAAGTTTAACAGGACTCTACATAATCCTTCTCCTCGCACCTGAAATCTCGTTATTCAATGGCTATATTTTAACCGAATCAATTCAGTATTCTTTATTGCTGCTTATTTTTGCTATTACATTGGGAACATATATGCGTGGAGCCACCCAAAAAAAACTATTGCTGCTCTCATTCCTTTTAGGCACTAGTATTTTAATCAGGTCTGAATCGGTAGCTTGCATTTTTGTTGTGTTATTTCTATTATATCCTAAAATTAAGGAGAAGTTGGTTTCACATACCTTATTATTAGTTAGCATTCCGGTCCTATTCCTGGCTCTT
>DATHNK010000328.1:0-2467 GCA_035486075.1 Bacteroidia bacterium | reverse complement strand
CCTGGTGATTGCCGAGGTAAAGACGCGGTCCAGCAGTGCTTTTGGTGAACCTGAAGTGTTTGTTAACAGGCAAAAACAAAGGAATCTTATTAAAGCGGCCAATGCCTATTTAGAAAAGAAAAAACTAATGCTTGAGAGCCGTTTCGATATACTTTCAGTAATGAAGAACGGTGAAAAGTATAAAGTCAGCCATATCCAAAATGCATTTTACCCTATAATAAATAAATCATGATATACATACTGCCGCTTCATATAATCTTTATAGTAACCTGGTTTGCCGGGCTTTTCTATATAGTCCGCCTGTTCATTTATCACACGGAAGCGGAAAAAAAACCGGAACCGGAAAAAAGTATTCTCCAGAACCAATATAAGATTATGGAGAGAAGATTATGGTACGGTATTACCTGGCCTTCTGCTATTTTAACCTATTGCCTTGGGTTTACCTTGCTCTATAACCTCTATGGCTGGGCTATTCCGGCCTGGTTGCTTATTAAATTATCCTTCGTCTTTGGGCTTACTTTGTATCATTTGCAAAATCATATAATTTATAGAAGACTTGTAAAAAACAAAATCACCTGGTCGTCTACACAACTAAGAATGTGGAATGAATTGGCGACAATCTTTTTGGTTGCAATTGTGTTTATAGTTACGCTTAAGGATACAGTGAGTTTTCTTTGGGGAGTGATAGGAATATTATTATTGGGCTTTATGCTATGGGGTGCAACCTTAATTTACAAAAGAGCAAGGGAGAAAAAAACAAAAGAATAAATTATGAACGAAAAACCAATAGCAGTTGTAGGTGCAGGATTAGTAGGCTCTCTGCTTGCAATCTATTTATCTCAGCGGGGATATAAAGTAGAGTTATTTGAACGCAGGGATGATATGCGTGTGGGAAATACGGCTGGCGGGAAATCCATTAACCTTGCCTTGTCAGACCGTGGGTGGAAGGCCTTACGCGGTGTGGGGATTTCAGATGAGATCATGAAAATTGCCATTCCCATGAAAGGCCGTATGACGCATGATATACAAGGCAAAACAAATTTTCTTCCTTACGGAAAAGAAGGGCAAGCCATATATTCCGTTTCCCGCGCAGGGTTAAATTGTTTGTTGATGAGCCTTGCAGAAAAGAAAGGAAGTAAAATACATTTTAGTAAACGCTGTAAAAGTATTTCGTTGAAAGAAGCATCACTTATTGTGGAAGATTCCATTTCAAAACAGGAAAATCAATTTTATGCTTCCCGGATATTTGGAACCGATGGAGCCTTCTCTGCCGCCCGTCTGCAAATGCAGCTGTCTACTGACAGATTTGAATATTCGCAACACTATCTCGATTACGGTTATAAGGAATTGCATATACCACCAACCAGAGATGGAGGCTTTGCAATGGATAAGAATTGTCTGCATATTTGGCCTCGTGGTAAATTCATGATGATAGCTTTACCCAATATTGACGGGAGTTTCACATGCACTTTATTTTTCCCGTTTGAAGGAGAAGAATCATTTTCTACATTGACATCAAAAGAATCCGTAACGAAATTTTTCGAGAAAACTTTTCCGGATGCACTTCCGCACATGCCCACATTATTGGAAGATTTTTTCCATAATCCATCTGCATCATTGGTGACTGTACGTTCCTACCCATGGAGTTTTGAAGATAAAATGTTATTGTTGGGCGATGCTGCCCATGCTATTGTTCCTTTCTACGGACAGGGCATGATTTGCGGCTTTGAAGACTGCACAGTGTTGAATGAAATTATGGATAAGTACTTAACTAATCCCCATGATGAAGAGGCCTGGAAAAAGGTTTTTGAAGAAACTCAGAAATCGCGCAAGCCAAACTCAGATGCCATTGCAGAATTGGCAGTAGGTAATTTTGTTGAGATGCGCGACTTGGTTGCACACCCGGATTTTATTTTGCAGAAAAAGATCGAGGCTCATTTTAGCAGCAAACATCCTGACAAATGGCTGCCGCTTTATTCCATGGTTACTTTTAGCGACTTGCCTTATAGCTATGCATTGGAACGCGGCAGAAAGCAAGATCTGATCATGAAAAAAGTATTGGCTACTGCCGATATTTCTGAAAAATGGAATTCTCCCGAGGTGGAAGAAATGATGATGGAACTTGTGAAAAATAGCTAAGGTACTCCATGAATTTGGAATCGGAAATCGATAAAATTCTTGCTCTTGAAAAAGTAGCAAGAGAATTAGAGCCTTCCCCTGAAATCCGCAGGGCTGCAAGAGATGGAGTTATTCACTACACAGAGAATTTTATCGACAATATTGAAACGATCCCTGCATTTGTTACTGAACGGGATTCAAGCAAGGTGCTGGAGAATTTATCAGTTAGTGAGAATCCAAAACCTCTAAATGAAGTTCTTGAAACACTTAAAACCGGATTAGATATATCAGGCTTGAATCCAGCATCAGGAGGACATTTGGGATATATACCCGGTGGCGGGATTTATTA
>DATHNK010000327.1:0-4547 GCA_035486075.1 Bacteroidia bacterium | reverse complement strand
ATTACTCCTTCATTTTTTTCGTATAATAACATCGACTCTACTCAAGGTTTCATTGCCAGAAAACATATAGTAATTCCAAGTTCTGCTCGTAATGGATGGAATTTTGCAATACAATATACAGTTCATGCTCCAAAAACCATGGATACTGTTGGTATGGCCTTTTATTTCCAAGGTGTTAACAATTGCGCCGGTTTAGGTGGCTCTTATGTTCCTGAACCTTCTGCATGTGGTGTTCCTTGTGGTGCGCTTACCTCTATAAATACATTTCAAGAAGGAAACTGGTGGTTCACTAAGAAAGGAAACCTTGGTGACAACACCTCTTTATCTTGGCCTATAACTGCAGCAGGACCTGCTCAGGGTTTTTATGAAAACGTTGGAAACGAATATTGGGCTCCACTTTCTGCCGCACTTTTATCATGTTGCACAGGATGTGCCGGAGATACTTTGCAGTATGACGTTCAGGATTTAGCAATCACCCCATACGTTAATACTACCCCTACTGGTATCAATTCAATTAATACCAGTGGATTATCAGTAGCTCAAAACTATCCAAATCCATTCAACAAGACCACCCAAATTACTTACACTCTTACCAAATCATCTGATGTTACTTTCTCAGTATATGATATGACAGGTAGAGTATTAGTAAACAATGTATATACCAATTCAACTCCTGGTAAACATGAAATTAACCTAAACGCTAATACATTTAGCCCTGGTGTTTATTTCTACACTTTCAATGTAAATGGAAGTACAGTTACCAAGAAGATGGTTATTACTGAGTAATAATTGCTTTAAACAATAAAAGAAAAACCCTGGCGTTAAAAGCCAGGGTTTTTTTATGTAATTATGTTTACCTTTGAATCCTATTTAAATAAATTCTATCCATTGAAGACGCTTCTATTAACCGCTTGTCTGTTATTTTTACTGTTGCCTTTTGCAAATTCGCAAAGCTATTTTTATCAAACTCATAAGGTAAAACCCGATCATCATGTAATAGGTAGTGTTGAATCTACGGATACGGCGAGATACCAGTTTATGGTTGATAATTACCGCGCAGACGATTCTGTGTACCATTCAGCATTTCTGGGGAATCAGGCGCAATTAATAAATAAGTACTATAGTTACCCTAATGACACATCCAGCTTAACTGATTTAAATGCCAGAAATTATTTTTGCATTAACTCAGTTACCGTCGCATTTGACAGTATTTATGATATTGATTCCGGTAAAGCGTTTAATCCGGATATACTTGGAACTTTCGGAATAAGTACAATTTACATTCCCATTATTCAAGTCAACCATAGCTTTCAAAAAGATTCATTGGAGATTCAGATAAATCAGGTGGATGCTTACGGATATCCAATTTCATCACCTGTTCTTGATACTATAATTGACTCGGTGTATGGAGCCGGCAATAATTACACCATCCGCACTATTCAATGGAATGTTGGAAACTATCAGTTTGGCGGAAGTAAATATGCTATTACCATGACTTACATGGATCAAAGCAAAAGAGATAGCTGTTGGTTCATTTATGGATATGGCTCTAAAAAGGATACCTGTCCAATAAAGAATTCATTTGACAGTATAGCATTACCAACATACTTTACAAAAATGCCAATAAGCCCAAAGCCGCTTATAGCAAATAGCTTTGCCATTTGGAATGAATACCGCGGTTATGGACTACTTCCTACTGAAGGTGGTAATAATGTTTACTTTCCATGCGACACACTTGACAAGACTTTTCATCCGGGGATAGATGGTTCAAACTACCTTCAGGATATTCATATTTATGTAAAAGATACGATTACTATTTTTACCGGAGTTTCGGCTATCCATTCTCCATTCACAATTATCAACCAAAACTATCCTAATCCGTTTACGGATAAAACAACCATCAATTACTCCATTAACAGAACGGCTAATGTAGATTTCAAAGTAGTTGACTTAACAGGAAGAGAATTGCAAGTTCAATCGTTTGATAATGTAAAGCCTGGCCAGCATTCTATCTTATTGGATGCAACTAAGTTTAGCCCCGGTGTTTATTTTTATTCATTTACATCTTCAGGCTCCACTGTTACAAAAAAAATGGTGGTTTACTAGATCTCCGGCGACCCTGCTTTTAAAAATTTATCATCCATTTTTAAAACTGTGCGGTGTAATAATTCCTCCAGTTCACTTAATATCATAGCAGTTGCGCCCCAAACGGTATGACCGTCCAAAACGTAGGAAGGCGTAATTCGCTGTTCACCCGTGTTGAGCATAATAAGCCCTTCCTGTTTACTATGGGGCTTTAACAGGCATACAATATCCACATCAAAATATGTCTGAACTTCTGCGTTGCTTATGCTTATTGATTCCTGCTTTTCACTAGTACCAATAAAAGGATGAACCCAAAAATTGCTCGGAGGAATGTATAATGGAGTGAGGGCCCCAACCAATGAAATTTCTTCCTTATTCAAACCAATTTCTTCATTAGCTTCTCTTAGTGCCGTGTTCCAAAAACTTTCGTCGGTTTTTTCCACTTTACCACCCGGAAAAGCCACCTGTCCGCTATGAACACCGCCTTCTGTACGCAGAATCAGCCGGGTATAAATTTTGCTTTTATCCGGATATAGCCACACAAGTACGCCGCTTTCCTTAGCTTCCTTGTTCACTTCAGGAAGATACTGCTCATGTATTCTTCCAAGAGGAGCCATGCGTTTCTGTGCATCCCAACCGGGCAGCCCGTTGCCTATCTCTTGTTTTAAAGCGGTAATAAACTCTGAATACATTCTATTCTCCGGCAAGTTCCCTTAGCAGTTTAATATTTACTTCATCCATATTATTTTCCTCATCGGTTTCAATAACCTTGGGTATATGCTGGAATTTCTTCATCATCAGTTTAAATGCCAGTTTACCAATTTTTCCCTGGCCAATATGTTCGTGCCTGTCAATGTGGCTGCCGAATTCTCCTTTGGAATCATTCAGATGAATGGCGTGCAGTTTATCTAAGCCAATTACCTGGTCGAAATCGTGCCACGTTTTATGAAATCCTTCTTCTGTAGCAATATTATATCCTGCGGCAAAAGCATGGCAGGTATCAAAACAAGTCCCTATCCGTTCGGAGCCGGTCAAATCCATTATGTTCCGGATATGCTCAAACTTATACCCTACATGCGATCCTTGTCCTGCTGTATTTTCCAAAAGTATCTTCACGTTGGAGCCATGCGTTTCCTGCACTACCTTTTTAAGCGAATCAGCAATCCTTTCCATTGCCTCCTCCGGAGTACTTTCACCTGCCGCGCCCGGATGAAGTACGGTGTAAGCCAACCCAAGCTCATTGCATCTTATAACTTCTTCTGTAAAACCGGCTATTGATTTATGGCGCAAACCGTCATCAGCACTGGCAAGATTAATAAGATAGGAAGCATGTGAAAATATAACCTTCACCTGCGGACTTGCAGCCCAGGCAGTTGCAAAAGCCTTTTTCTCTTCTTCCGAAATTGGTTTTGCCTTCCATTGGCGCTGGTTACGGGTAAAAACCTGGAAAGTATCTAACCCAAGGGTTCGGGCTTCTTCAAAGGAATGTTCCAGCCCTCCGCTTACTGAACAATGTACACCTAATAGCATATCTTTATTTTTTTAGTTTGATTACGAATATACAAATTTATATAAATGGCATTGACGTGAAACTTCCTTGCAAACCTCAACCCTTTTGGCCATAATAAATTAAAGTTAATTAATTTTATTACTTTTGAATACAATTACACGATATCCTATATGGTAGCCGAATTTGCCGCTGAAATATTTGAAAGGGAACTTAAAAAACTTATTGAAGAATTAAAGCTCTATCCAACGGAGGCTAAAATATGGGAACTTTCACCCGGAATAAAAAATTCAGCCGGTACACTTTGCGTACACATCTGTGGAAATTTGCAGCATTTTATTGGCCATGTGCTGGGCAATTCAGGCTATATACGCAACCGCGACCGGGAATTTTCAGTAACTAACATTCCGGCAGCTGATTTGATTGCCGAAATTGAAAAAACAATCGGTGTTGTAATCACCACACTTGAATCGGCCCCTGAAATTGACCTCGAAGAGGAATATTCTGCCTTTCCTGCTCATTTACTTGGAAAAGAGAAACTTACCAAAGGCTTTTTCCTTATGCATCTCATATCTCACTTGGATTATCACTTAGGACAAATTAACTATCACAGAAGAATGATTTCACAGTATTAGGGTTACAACTCAACATATTTTGTGATATTTGCAAACTTTCAAAACATACATGTCTTCAGACAGCTTAGTAATAATTCCCACTTATAACGAAAAGGGTAATATTGAAAATATAACCCGGAAAGTATTGTCATTACAGGGTGATTTTAATCTACTTATAATAGATGACGGTTCACCGGATGGCACCGGGGACATTGTGAAAAGCTTAATGCTTGAATTCCCGGGAAGGCTTTTTATTATTGAACGCCAGGGTAAACTTGGGCTTGGAACGGCTTATATAGCAGGTTTCCGATGGGCACTGGAAAGAAGTTATGAATTTATTT
>DATHNK010000326.1:0-6006 GCA_035486075.1 Bacteroidia bacterium | reverse complement strand
GGCAGATGTTGCCACCGTTGCTACGGCTACAAAAGGCAGGTTTGGAATTCCGGTTATCATCCGTATGTTAGCCGCTGCAAGACCTGTTCCAAAAACTATGAACCAATAATATACAGGGTTTCTCGACTTGGCATATTCCTTTGCCCGTGGTATGCACATAAATGAAAAACACACTATTGTCCCGCCTACCAATGTGCTGATGGCCTGCATGATGCGGTAATTAGGAAGATGAAGGCCATTTATGTTACTAATTTCCCTCAGAAAAGGAATCAATTTAACAAAATCGCCATGCGGATGTGTGAAACTATCCCAGAAAATATGGGAGGAGATACCTACAAGCAGGCAAATTATAACTATGAAAAAATGATGCTTGAAATAATTCCACCATTTAAAATCAAGGTACGGGGACAGCCTTCTTTTAATAAACCGGGGAGAGTTACAGATAAATGAATCACACACTATATAGTGATAAACAAAAGTGAGTAATAGTGCCAGTGGCAAATCAAACCAGAACATACCCGCCCAGGTGTGGCTGTAAACACTTTCGACTTTCATCCGCATGAAATATTCAAAATCGGGTGTTATGGAACCTATTATCAATCCCGTCATAGATACCCACTTATCGGGCAGATACTTTGCAGGAAGTATTATAGCAGGATGTGAAACTGTAAAGGGCATTCGTTTTTAAAGAGCGTCTAAAATATGTCTTTTTTACTTGACCGCTCAGTTAAGATTTCTTTATATTTGCCTGAAATAGCCCGTAATCACCTACAGTTGAAGCAAAGCATTACCCGTTTTCTTTTCCGGAATCCTTCCAACTATCTTTTCTGGATATTATTGGCATTTTTGGTCAAGGCTCTGGTGCCTTTCACCATGCTCTACTTCGGGCACCGTTCCAATCCGCATCTCCTTAGTTTCGATTTCATTGGTGATACACCTTCCTATACCGATCCGGTAGAAAATTTTCTGGCCACAGGCCACTATTCACCAGACCGCCGGATGCCCGGCTATGGTATTATCTATTATGTTTTAAGATTACTTTTTTCTTACAATACTACCTACAATACCATTGTAATTGCTCAATTAATAATCAGTTCGTTGAGTGTTTATTGCCTTGCGTTGCTGACCAGGCTTATTGTAAAATCAGACAAGATATTTTACCTCACTTTTTATTTCTACCTCATCAGTTCCTACGCCAACTATTACGATATCTGCCTGATGACAGAGCCTCTTTGCTCTGCATTTCTAATTTTCGGCACCTGGTATTTTGCCCGCTATTTCCGGGAATTTAAACTGAAATACCTTTTCTATTCCGGGCTATTCCTTGCCTGGTGCGTGTTTCTGCGCCCTGTCTTTGCCATTTTATTAGCTTTATACGGATTGGTCTTTCTTTTTTACGCTATTAAAAATAAAAAGAAATTCGTTAAACCACTTTTCCTTTTCAGCCTCACATTTTTAATAACTGATGGAGCATGGACCATGCGGAATTATAATACTTATCATAAGGTAATACCCCTCGCCAATGGCTTTTATTATCCGTATATTGGTTATTCCTATATGAGCCACATGCAGGAATTTGTGCAAAGCTGGGGCGGGGCGGTAGATTTACCTGATCCCAATTCTTCCTTAACCTGGTTTGGAGGAATTTTGTTTCCCGGTGAACCGGACATAAAAAATTATGATTCCCTGCCTGATAATATTTATACCTCACAATTTAATAAAGACAGCCTGTGGATTTTGCGTGACCAGGTAAGGCAATTCATGGCTTTCCAAAAACCAACGGTAGACAGTTTTTATTTAAGCACCCGTAAGAACTGGTTCAAGGCATTTGCCATATTATACGAACCGCTGAAGCCTGTGTCACCGAAGGCGGCAGCATTGCAAAATGTAATTGATGAAAAATTCGATCGTTACAAAGCCTCTATCAAATCTGAAAAACCTTTTTTATATTATATAAAGGGAAGGATCGTTCTTTTACGGAAATTCCTGTTTGAAAACAACGAAGGATTTTTAAAACGAGGCCAGATTCCGGGATTGGGAAAACTGATGGTTTCATTTTATCTTTTTTTCTATCTGTTTCTTTTATTTACAGGCATTGCAGGGATTATACTACTCCTGTGGCAGGGCCTTCGTAAAAATTTTATGCTTTTATTACTATGTATTATTCCTGGATATGATATTGTGATTCATCCTATTGTATTACGCCTGGCAGATAACCGCTATCTATTGCCTGTTTGGCCTTTTGTAATTGCCTGTTCAGCTTATCTGATAGTGGTAGTTTACAATAAACTGGTGAAGCCTAAAGTAGCTTAACGCAAAGTATCAGCTATAAGATAAATGGTTTCGTACCTGTTATCGCTGGTATATATTTTCCTACTCTCCATTCTCGTTTTTTCACTTGGTGCAGCACAGATTTTTCGGATGATTGTGGCTTCTGTAGCTGAATCAGACCCACTAAAATAAAGGAGAGCCTGATTTTTTTTATTCAGAATATTGGAAAGATTGGTTCCCTCATCCCAAAACAATAGCCCGTCATTCCAGGTTGCATACAGGTAAGTATTAGGGTAGGTCTTCTTTACGAAATCTAAATATTGCGGGCTATCCCATTTCCCGGCATAGGAAATTCCAAGGAACAATGCTGGTTCCACACATACTTTATCTCCATCGGTTACAATTATTAATGGCGTATGTTTCCAACTATCTAAAAACTGAGTGGTTTTATATAAATCTACTTTTTGTTGACCGGCTTCCGAACAAACAGCATACGTTTTTTGACTCCCCAAAATAATAGAGATAAGAAGTGCAATATATATTGCTTTCGATTTGCACAACTGAATAAATCTTGCATTAAATAACGAAGAAAGAATTTCAAATACTATAGTTAGGAAGAGCGGAAAACAAATAATAAGCGGAATAAAATAGTAATACTTGGTAATTGTAATTACGGTGTGCGTGAGGGGTTCAGGGTAGTTGAATTTGTATTGCTTGGCAATTATAAGAATAAAAAGTGTAAAAGAAATCAGAATACCCATGATTGGAAAAATCAGATTATTTGAATCTGCCTTTCTTTTTAATCTCATCCATAATGCTGTTATAAATGCTGCTATGATAAGCGAATAAACCAGAGCAAATAAATTATGGGTAGTCAGAATTTCAATAATGTTGCTTTTATAAAGCCCTGTATTTATTATTCCGGAACTGCCTTGCCCGTAGGAGCCGGTGTGCAAAATAGCAGACTTTATCCAGCCCAGCCAATTTTTGAATTGATTGTAAAGAGGGAATAGTAAAAGCATTGAAAACATTCCAAAAGAGCCCGTATAAATTGCTCTTTGCCTGTTATTCTTCAATAGGAACAGTATCAAAATAAAAATAGGAAGGCAATAAATCTTCGTGGTAAATAACAATGCAGTGAATAAACCAAATATTAATACATTTTTATTAGTAGTATTTTCTCCTTTTTGGTTTTTACAGATCGTATGGATGTAGAGATAGGCAATAAAAGGTATTCCGAAAATTACAATGAAAGACTCAGTACTTAATGAAACCGTCATCTTTATTATATCACCAAAAAAAAGTGGAGCTAACTGGAAAAGCATTGCCAGCGCTACATTTCCAGTGTACCTGAAAATATAAACACCCGAAAAAAAAGTAACTGCCGCGAGAAAAACTACCAGCACTATGCTGCATGTATATAAATAGCTTTCGGGGTGAATTAGTACATCCTGATATAAAAGACCATCACTCGCAAAAAGATGTTTTATGAAAATAACTATCGCAGCAAAAATTTCCACAGGAGTACCGGGATGTTCCAGAATTCCAACCCTGCAATGCCAGCTTGCAAGATTCACTCCATTCATCAGGTAACAATAAGGGGGATCGCTATGTGAAATATAAAATTGCCTAATGCCTCCAAGAAAAATAACAGAGAGAACCACATATAACAATGGCAGAATTACAAAAGCCCATTTCGCTGTTAAAGCTGATTTCATTTGCTTTTGTGGTGTAGCTTGGTTCCTATTTTTTCGAATTCAGATAATTCATTCTTTCCCGCACCAGGTTCAAAATACGGTTGGCAAAATAAGTAAGCAGGAAAATAGTTCCGGTAACATAAAAGAAGATCATGGTTATATAACGTGACCAATGCTCATTGGTATGCGCCGTAGTAAGACGCTGGTAAATGCTGTTAAATATTAATGCGCTGCCAATTATAAAGCAAATAATGCTTAACACAACTGCAGTGGGGTGTTCAAACATGTAATAGACCAACGTTTTCTTTCTCACTTTTTTAGATTGCAGTGTGGAATAGACCACATTGCGGGAAAGGCTGGACATGCTAAGCAGCAGCACACCAATAATTCCAAATACATCAGATACCAGGAAGCGGTAGATCATTTCTTCCAACAGGTAATGGTTGGGGATATAAAACAATATCGGGTTAAGCATTAATGCAAACGCAAAAAGCAGGAAAAAAGCCGCGGCTATATTGTAAATACGGAAAGGCACATAGAGAAAAATATTTTCCAATATCACCGCTAAAAAGCGTTTGCCATCTTTCCATACGCTCAGTTTCGATTCGCCTTCTCTTTCCGAATAAGGCATATCCTTTTCTACAATTTTAAGGCTTCCGCCTAAAATGGCCCTGGCGCTCATGGCAGGTGTAAAATTCAAGCCATCAGGCAGAGGCATAATTTCATTCAGTGCTGTTCTTCTAATCACCCGCATTCCGCTGGCTGTGTCTCTTACTTTCTGTTCGGCAACCAGTGAAAGAAGAACAGAAAAAAGTGTATTGCCAAATCTTCTTATCATTGGCATTTCACTATTCTTATTCAGCCTGGAACCTAAAGCCACATCGGCATTTTCAGTTACAACCATGCTGCATAGGTCTGCAAAAAACTTTGGTTCACAAGTGCCATCAGCATCAATAAAACCAAGCAAATCTGCTTCAGGCTTACTATCCCAACCGGCTTTTATAGCTGCGCCATAACCACGGTTCTTTTCAAAAATTATCAGGTTCGTTTTATCGCTTAAAGCAGAAGCTATTTTAACGGTATTATCAGTAGAGCCATCACTCACAACAACTATATCTACCGAAGTTATATGCCCGTTTTTAATAATATATTCCCTGGCTTCATGGGTACGGTTAACAATGCTTTCAATGCTTTGTTCTTCGTTCAGGGCGGGGATCACAACCAATAACTTCATTCTGTAAATATAAACTCGTGCGGTTTCAATTCCGCAAAAGGGAAGACAAATGTAGTATCTAAATTAAAACATGATATGACAGGCTTAATGTTCTCCTGCTCCAAACCCCTAAAGGGGCTTTGAATAGCACTATTAAAGCCCCTTTAGGGGTTTGGGGCAAAGAAGTGGAACATTTACTCACCGTTTAGTTTTACGCTCCAGGTAATTTTAGAACCTGCCGCTAATAAAGTGGCAGCTACCGAACAATATTTCCCCATAGATAATTCACAGGCGCGTTTGGCTTTTTCGGGTTCAATTTTGCCTTTCAGGAAATATTTAATACGTACATTTTGCCACAGCGATGGCTCCTTACCTTTTTCCCGTTCACCTTCAATTTCTATTTTGAAATCGTCAACATGCTGACGTTGTTTTTTTAGAATGGTAACAATATCAATAGCGCTGCATCCGCCAATTCCCATCAGCAGCATTTGCATGGGCCGCACTCCGAAATTATTTCCGCCGGTCTCCTCGCTGGTATCCATTGGCACCGTATGCCCGAAAGCATCTTTTGCTTCGAATCCAAAATCACCTTTAACACGTTCAAGTAAAATTTTCGCCATAGAAATTAATTTGTTACAAAGCTACATACGAGCCGCCAGAGTTTTTTGTTTCATAGAAACCAATTATCAACGAATTATTGACATTCGGAAAAACCCTTCAAGGCTTCCTCACTTCGTTCGGAATGACAGGGGATTCTTCAATATGTGGGGTGGTTGCGGCGGGCAAAGCCCGCCGCAACCACCCTAAACAGGCTATTAATATTGT
>DATHNK010000325.1:0-2331 GCA_035486075.1 Bacteroidia bacterium | reverse complement strand
GTGATTGAAACTTGGCCTGTGTCCATGCGGATTGGTAAATACGGGAGAGATCATTACGTAGTCAAAATCCGCATACGTTTCATCCAGCGATGAGAGACTTTTACAGGAAGTTCCCATAATAAACTTTCCCCGGCGCAAACGCAATTTGGTGCGTGACAGGAAAAATTTAAACCTGGCTCTGCGGTGCCTTTTAGATACGTGAATACCCTTCAGTTCAAAATGCATCATCAGGTTGTGGTGGGTATGGATAATAATTTTTTTGCGCTGACTTTTGGTGAACTCATTCAGATAGTTCTTCAAATTTTCTTCGGAGAGTTTAGGTTTGCGCACATGCAGGGTAGGCAAGCCCATATCCAGCATTTTACCCAGAATATAATGCTCACTTTCAATATTTTTAGAGGGTGTGATTACAATCAGCTTCATTGTTAGTCTTTTGCGGCTGCAATATACTTAGAACTTTGGTTTACAGCACTGACTAGATCGGAAATAAGTTCCGGCGATTGTTCGGCAATAGTACCTATAACAAGCATATCGGCCCCCGCTGTACAAAGGTCATAAGCGTTTTCAGGGGTTTTTATGCCACCTCCAACTATCAGGGGAATGTTGATATTTTTCTTCACTTCGCTAACCATTTTCGCAGATACATGCTTCAATGATCCGCTCCCGGTATCCAGGTAAATTAATTTCAGTCCCAGCATTTCTCCGGCCATAGCCGTACATACTGCAATATCACTCTTATTATAAGGAATTGGTAACGTATTACTCATATAGGACGCCGAAGTAGCATTACCTCCATCAATAAGCATATATCCTGTAGGTATAATTTCCAGGGATGTCTTTTTTAAAATGGGCGCGCTTGTAACATGCTTTCCAATAAGATTATCCGGATTCCTTCCTGAAATAAGGGAAAGGAATAGAATGCCATCGGCATAAGGGTCGATCTGGTCAGGTGAACCGGGGAAAAGAACAAGCGGTATATCGGTTGACTTTTTTATAATTTCTACACAACGCTGCAAACTGCCCTTAGTTAAAATACTTCCTCCGACAAAAATAAAATCCAAACCCGCCTCAATTCCGTTTTTCAGGGCGGTGGTAGATTTGAACTTGTCAGGGTCAATCAGCAATGCAAGTTTCTTCTTCCGGTTTTTTACACCGTTGGTAATTGACTCGTATATATTATTGGCAGATGACAGCACAGGCAGTAGTATAAAGTGCCAAAGTTAGGCGTTTTTTTCAAAACGCTGCTGAGTGTAGTCTGTTTGAACCATCATATAATCTCCAATTTGCATATATTCAAGCGGAACCGGAATTATCATATTATCCTTTAATATAGACCCTCGTAAGGTTCCTGAAGAGGATAATTCAAACGGGCTTACTATTAATTCTTCATTAAAAGTAACGCCTCCGTATTCATATATTTTAAACAATACCTCTTTTGCGCCCCATACAATGGTGAGTTGTTCTACAGAGGGGGTTGGTCCCAGGTATTCTTTCTCGCTTTCGCTCAGAAAACGGGAAGAGATCTTAAAAATACGGCTATGCTGCATTTCAATATCTATTCCGGGAATTTTGGTGGAATGTAATGCAATAGCTACCATTTTACCGGAATGGCTTATGGAGATATTTTCAACCTGCCCCACCAGTATCGGCCTGCCCAACTCATTGTAACTTATGGAGGGACAAACGGAGTAATATTCCTTAAGTAAAGCTCTCACGGCAAGCCATTCGAGTCGCCTGCCTGCATTTGTAAGCAATGAAAAAGCAGCTTTGTCCTTTTCATTTAAACCGGCTATTTCCAATAAAGTAAACTCATCTTCCAAGATTTCCCAAATGGCAGTCTGTTGACCATCTTTGTGCTCTATTTTCCGAATAATGGGCATAATGCTACAATATTAATACCCTTTTTCATACCTTTGCAACCCTTTTTAATAATTAAGCATTTACAATTTACAATTAAACATTAATAAAGATGAGTTCAACCACCCAAGAAAAGAAAGTTGCCTACAAGGTAGCGGATATTAAACTGGCCGAATGGGGCCGTAAAGAAATTGGCCTTGCTGAAGCCGAAATGCCGGGATTGATGGCATTACGCGAAGAATATGGCAAAACCAAACCGCTTTCAGGTGCCCGTGTAGCAGGTTGTCTTCATATGACTATTCAGACTGCTGTATTAATTGAAACCTTAAAACACTTAGGTGCTGAGGTGCAATGGTCCTCATGCAACATATTCTCTACACAAGACCATGCCGCCGCTGCTATAGCCGCTGCGGGTATTCCTGTATATGCATGGAAAGGGTTAAATGAAGCCGATTACGATTGGTGTATTGAACA
>DATHNK010000324.1:0-9110 GCA_035486075.1 Bacteroidia bacterium | reverse complement strand
TATACACCTTCCGGAAGTTTATTATATTCATGTTTACAGGGAAGATTTCCTGGGCTTAGCGAATGTGAGATGATAACTTTGGAAATAAACTAATAATTATGGATTACACAACTCTTGTCAACAACATTATCAGCACCTATAAAGATAATCCAATTGATATTTTAGGAATTGGTGCAGGTGAAGGGGAATATGAATATCTGCAAAACTTGCGATACTCCTATGCCCGCACAGTTAACGATGTTGCTCCCTTGCTGAAAAAGGGCGACAGGGTACTGGAGATCGGTTCGCTATTTGGAGTTGTGAGTACGGCACTCACTCAACTTGGATTTAATGTCACGGGAACTGACATTCCGGAATTTCATGCATCAGCGAAGTTGCAGGAATTGTACAAGAAAAACAATATCGGTTTTGATAAAGTTAACTTGCACAGCTATTCACTTCCTTATCCGGATGAATCATTTAATATGGTTATTATCTGTGAGGTTCTGGAGCATCTGAATTTTAATCCACTGCCGGTATTGAAGGAAATAAACAGGGTGCTGAAAAAAGGCGGGTATATCTATATAGCTATGCCCAATCAGTCATGTATTGATAACCGGTTGAAGATGTTGCTGGGGCGTTCTATTCATGACCCTATTCAATATTTCTTTGATCAGCTTGACAGCAGCAAAAATATTATTGTGAGCCGGCACTGGAAAGAGTACACCATGGCTGAGGCTGTTGAGATGGTTGACAGAATGGGTTATGAAATTACCTGGAACTATTACTTTTCAGAAAACGGGCCGCGTAAAACTACGGTACTTACTATGTTTCGGATACTCTCTTATGCAATTCCTTCTTTGCGGTCATCGTTGGTTGTAATAGGTAAGAAACGTCCCAACCCTCCTATACATAATTTCCGTTTTACTGAGTCAGTGCTCTAATCCCTGCCGGTTTAACTATAGATGTAAAGGGCATCCATCAATTAAGCTGAGGTTTAATAATATCACTGTTAATTATTTTTGAGAGAAGTTGCGCACCTGAAATATTCAGGTGGTCGTCATCCTGAAAATTTTTTATGGTAAAACGGGTGTCGTCAGAGTAGTTGAAATATTTGCAACCATACTGGGTGCATAAGCTATCCAGCACTGTCTTATTATGTTCAACAATTTTTTGGTCGAAATATTTTGAACAAGTCCCGGTAACAGGCAAATCGACAAATACCACCCGGATATTTTTTTTCTGAAGTTCTTTTATAAGCGTAGTAATGTCGCTCATAACATTATTGAATCGTTCCCTTTTCCTTGGGCCATTTATAACCTCATTAAAGAGTTGTACTCGCCGTTTTCCGGTACTATCATTAATATTTTCATTGTTTATACTATCGCTGGTATTCTTTGCCGCTGCTTTATTGGCTTTCATAAAACCATTATAACATAATGTATAGTAATTTTCGCGATGAAAGCCATTATAAATATACTGCTGGCTTTCTTCTGTATAATAGAGTGCCATCATCGAATAATCATGTATATCAAATAAGGGTGTTTCATCACGGCTCTTTATATCCCAAAACTTAAAATAGAATGGTACTCTCCAAAAATCCAGGTTATATTCTTTACTCGTTCTGTCCATGGTATAATAGAGGGAAAAATAGCTTGTGGTAATAACTACCAGTTTAAGCTTCTTCATTTCCGGAAGATACTTTAACGTCAGTTCTTTGTCATAATATATAGATTGAGCCAGATTGGAGAGGTTGAATCCTTTGTGCGAAAAGAGGGAAGGGTCGATTCCCCAGGTGGCATGGGAATTTCCAAGTATCAATACTTCTATCGAATCCAATTGCTTTTCAAAATATTCTCTTTTTACATTATAAGTGTTGGGAAGTTTAGGAAGCTTGTAAGCGATAAACCCCATTAACCCAACTATAGGAATGAGAAATAGCGCAAGCTTGAGTATAAAACGTTTTACCATAGCTCCTAAAATTGGAAATAGATAAATTTATTGGCATTAAACACTCCGAATATCCCCATGCCCAATAGAATGGCATAATACACCGCCCACCTGAAATAAACAGGCTTTTGTTTCAGGAAAGACAAAACATCCATTTTCCCTTGCAGATACTGAACTCCTTCCAGAAAAATTATAACGCCTACAGATAATAGAAACTGATTCCAGGTAATAATATATCCTAAAACGTCCTTTGATAAAATGCTTCGCAAAAGATTTTCGGCGCCTGAGGGTAATTCATTAATAATGAAAAATGCATCCTTCATATTTTTAGCCCTGAAAAATATATATGCAAAATCAACCAAAACAAAAGTGGTTAAAATCTGTAAAAAGTTATAAAGGCGAGGAGCCTTTTCCAGTCCTATTGCTTTATTAAAGCCCGTTCTGAAATTGCGGGTGACGATGGCGAAAATCACATAAAATCCGTGTAAGGCACCCCAGTATAAAAAGGTCCAGTTGGCGCCATGCCAAAGGCCGCTTACAAGGAATACAAAAAAGAGATTAAAATACCAGCGGGGTATGGATACGCGATTTCCTCCAATAGAAATATAAAGATAGTCTCTGAACCATGTAGATAATGAGATATGCCAACGTGTCCAAAATTCAGATATGTTTTTAGCGTGATAAGGCCGGTTGAAGTTTGTCATAAGTTTAAACCCCATTACTTTAGCCGCACCAATAGCTATATCTGAATAGCCGGAAAAGTCGCAGAATATCTGGAACGCGAAAAATATTGTTGCCACAAGAAGGGTAGAGGGGTGGTATTTGTGCGGATCGGTAAAGGCAGGGTCTACAAATTGGGCAAGCCTGTCAGCTATAACAACTTTTTTAAACATGCCCCAAAGCATAAGTTTTAATCCATCCGTAACACGTTCATAATCGAAAGTATGTTTTATTCTGAACTGAGGCAGCAAGTTCTGAGGCCTTTCTATCGGCCCTGCCACAAGTTGAGGATAAAACATAACGTATAAGGCATAAATACCTATATGCTTTTCTGCCTGTTGTTTTCCCCTGTAAACTTCTATCGTGTAACTCATGGCCTGGAATGTATGAAATGAAAGGCCTATGGGAAGTATGATGTTAAGCAGTGGTATGGAATAAGTGGTTATATGAAGATGTTGAAGCAAGGAATCAATATTCCCGATAAAGAAATTATAATACTTGAATACACATAATACGCCAACATTGGCAACTATACTTAATGTAAGGAAGCGTTTTCGCTTTTTCCCTTCTGCTTTTTCAATTAACCTTCCCGCAACATAATCAATAATGATTGTAAAGAAGAGTATGAAAATATAAACAGGAATAAATGCCAGGTAGAATATGCAACTGGCGATAAGCAAATGTATCCATCTCCATTTATGCGGCAATAAAAAATAGATAAGCGTGACTACCGGAAAAAAAACTAAAAATTGAAATGAATTAAAAAGCATGGAACTTAAAGTAGGTTATGCAAAAATATTCCCGGGATAGTCCATCATTATTTCCATATTATTCCGGGGAGTCTGAAGAACCTGAGTATGGAATTAACAGTAAACAGGATTACATTGGCCGGTTTTGCCAATGATTTAGGTAATCTTGATACATCGGTGGTTTCGGAGAGTGATGGGGTTCCTGTTTTTTCAATACTGAGATCGGTGATCTCTCCTTTTTCTATTACTAACATGCCATTGTAATAATGCAACCCGCGGACAGATTTAGTGAAAGAATCTGCTTTTAAAGAACTTTGTTCCGAATACTGAGCATTTATCTTGTCTATAAAGTTTTTACTATACTCAACAAAGGTACCCTTGCGTTTATGTCCTCCTCCGTACTTTAACCAATAAGAAGTATGTAAATCTTCGCATAAATAAATACCATCGCTTTTTACGTGGCTGTACATTTCTTCGAAAGTAATTATTTGCTGCTGCATGGTATGCCCACCATCATCAATCAAAATATCTATAAGCGGAATTTGAGATTTAATGGTTTTCAGAAAATTTCTGTCGGACTGCGAGCCGATAAAGATTTTAATATTCTCCTCCTCGAATTTTTTACATTCGGGGTTTATATCAATTCCATATATTTTTACCTTATCTCCAAAATAATTTTTCCACATTTGCAAACTGCCTCCATGGCTAACGCCAATCTCAAGCACCACCGCTTCTTTTCCACGGTATTTTGAAAAATATCTTTCGTACACGTCAAAGTACTGTACGCATTTATGAATCAGCCTGCCGGGATTCTCTCTGAAATATTTCTCCAGGTCATTCATGGTTTATTTTGTCTTTTTCCAGTATACTCCGGTCCAGTCAATGGGAATTATTTCATCTGTAATTTGGTGTTCTTTCCGGTAATCTTCAACTGCTTTTTTGCAGGATGGAACAGCGCCCCAGTCGTCAATAATAATATACCCGCCTATAGATAACTTCGGATACAAGTTTACCAATCCATCCATTGTTGATTCATACATGTCACCATCAAGGCGGAGCAAAGCGAGTTTTTTTATCGGAGCAACAGGTAGCGTATCTTTAAACCATCCTTTCAGAAACTTTACCTGGTCATCTAACAATCCATATTTTTCAAAATTATGTATTACATCTTTTTCCGGTATCGCTAATTCTCCATACTTTGAAAATTTGTCACCTTTATCTGCCGGATATTTATCCGGATTAGGTGGGGGCAGGCCGTTAAAGGAATCCGCCACCCAAACAATGCGGTCTGTACTACCCAATTCCTTCAGCAAAGCCCTCATTAATATAACAGTTCCGCCACGCCAAACTCCCAATTCGATCAAATCGCCTTCCACATTATTCTTAATTGCTTCTCTGATGCAATATTCTACATTATTCAAGCGCTTCATCCCCACCATTGTATCAGCATATACTGGTCTCCCAGTACCATTCATCATGGCTTCTTCACTATTTACATATACATTGCAAACGGCATAATTAAATGTGCGGAGTATCTTGTCAAGCAATTTAAAAAACCTGATCTGTATACCAGGCACCGGGTAAAGAGGCCTGTATTCGGTACTATTAACATGGTGGTAATCTATAAGTACCTTTTTTAAAAGCTCAATATATGCTGAATCTGTTTTCTCCATGCTTTAACTGCTCATTCTTTTTATTCTTCTTGCAATGATACGATGTATTGAAAATATAAGCATAATCTTTCGTTTGATTTGTCTTTGTTTATACAGTTTATACACCTTCAGCCCTTCTTCTTTAAAAAAGCGCAGATATTCTTCCTTTTTATCTTTATCCTGTACAAATTGTATCACACCCGGCGGGACACTCATTCCAACTGCCAATACTCCCAACCCGCAGCCATGATAGAATTCAAAAGAAGGATATTTTTTACTTATCTCGTCCCAAAATTTCCAAACTCCAAAATCCTTCATCCTTATCTGTGTATCGTGAAATAAAACAACTGCTTTTTCTGAAAGTTTAGGCAACCAGGTTTCAAAATCGTGCTTCACTGCTTCATAGGTATGCAATCCGTCAATATGGAGTAAATCTATACTTCCATCCTTGAAATTTAAAACAGCTTCATCAAATGTGGTGCGCATCAAAATGGCATTATCAGGATAATTTTCCCGCTGATGTTTTAATACATCCTTGTAAATATCATCATAATAATAACCGGTGTGCTCATCTCCCAGCCAGGTATCCACCGCATAACATTTTGTAGTTAATCCGTTTTCCTTTGCTGCCTGGCAAAAGGCGAAAAAAGAATTACCGCCATGGGCTCCAAGTTCAACCATCACCAATGGCTTGAGCAATGGAACAAGATAGAAAGCAAAAGGAATATGCTCTACCCAAAATTTGTGCATTTCCAGACGTTTGGGAATGGAAGTCAACTTTTCCGGCATGTCTGATTCAAGCATAGTTACCCGAACGATTGAACATGCCAAATAGCCATATAAGTAAAGCTGCTATATTGTAACACAATACCTTTTATTCTTTAATAAATCTGCCTGTGCCTATCATGACACCTTTCTCATCGGCTATGCTATAAATGTATATTCCGGCAGGTTGATTATCCATGTTAATCTGAAGGCTACCCTGTATATTCAAAGGCTGAAGAGTTGAGTAAACCCTTTCTCCCAGAACATTATAGACCTTAATACTTGCAATTTTTAATTCATAATTAGAAATTGAAACTGTGAAAGAACCATTATTAGGATTAGGATAAAGTATAATATTTGCCCCCGAATTCACATCGTTTAAGATTCCCGTGGTTATCGGAACTGTTACATAACGTACCCTGTTGTTAAGAAGATCTGCAATAAACACTTTTCCATTGTTGTCGGCAGAGACCCCGTATGGTGTGTTCAGTTCTGCCGCTGTTGCCGGGCCTCCATCCCCTGAGTAACTTTGAATACCATTGCCGGCAAGGGTCGAAATAATTCCGGAGGTATTTATCATTCGGGTACGCTGATTATTTTCATCACCTATATATAAATTGCCCGAGTTATCAATGGCAACAGTTCCGGGGAAGTTTAGTTCAGCTGCGGTGGCTTGCCCTCCGTCACCACTATAAGATGCTACCCCGTTACCCGCAATGGTAGTTATGATTCCTGAGGTGTTTACCATTCTTATTCTGTTATTTGTCTGATCCGCGATATAAAGATTGTTATTGGCATCGGTTATTAAACCGGTTATTTGGCCTATTTCGGCTGCTGTTGCAGGGCCCCCATCACCACTATAAGATTGAACACCAATACCTGCAAAAGTTGAAATGATTCCTGAAGAATTTACAACACGGACTCTCTTGTTGCCTTCGTCGGCTATATATACATTTCCCAAACTGTCGATAGCCACATCAGAAGTAGCTGCTAAATTAGCCGCAGTGGCAGGACCGCCATCACCACCAAAACCAGGAGTGCTTCCTGCAAACGTGCTTATAATGCCCAATGTATTTACTTTGCGGACCTTGCCATTGGCCCAATCAGCTATATAAACATTTCCATGACTATCAACACGCACTCCCTGGGGTGAATCTAATTCCGCAGCGGTAGCTGGCCCGCCATCACCACTTACACCGGCTGTGAGACCTATACCGGCTATAGTTGTAATAATTCCGGCAGTACTTATCTTACGAATTGTATTGCTTGATTCATCCGCAATATAAAGATTTCCTGCAGCATCATTAGCCATGCCGCATGGATTATCTAATTTGGCCGCCGTAGCTTGTCCTCCGTTACCGCTATACCCGGCAACTCCTTTTCCGGCATAGGTATTTATTAATTGGGAGTTGGTATTTAATGCGCTTAAAGCAATAGCGCCAAAGGTTAAAATGAATGTCGTTTTTTTCATATTTTGATAGTTAAGCATTTGCACAATACAAAGGTAAATAAAATAACTCAGAAGCTTAAGTAAGATTGAGAAAGCGGCTATTTTTTCAGAGTACTCAAAGTGCCTTGTTCCAAAATATCCGCATTTAAAATTTTACTGAATTTTTCCGCACCTGAACTATTAAGGTGGTTGCAATCTGCAAAATCCGAATTTTGAAACCTTTTATCAGAGACGTAATCGAGATACCGGCATTTGTATTTATCACAAAACCCTGAGACTGTGCTATACATAGTATCCAGATGTTCTTTAGGAACAAATTTAAAGTAACAGGAAGTGATAGGAGGAGTAAAGAAAACGGGTGTTATATTCCTTTTTTTCAATTCGTATAAAAGGGTATCGAGATTACCCTTTATATTTTCGTAACAGTTGGAATGATAAAAATTTTTATGGGCCAGGATATATGCGTTATGGTCATTAATTTCTGTTGTAGTTGTCAATCGGGCCCATCCATTCGGGTAATAATCCTCTGTAAGATTTACATGAAAGCACTTAACCGCATAACCAAGCGACACTTCGGGTGTATAAAGCAGTATTTTACTGTATAAATACATATCCGTTGATTTTATTTCCGGATATTTTATACCCCAGCACTGGGCATAAAAATAATCTCTCCATTTTTCATCCGTTTCATAGAGTTCAAAACCCATGGAGTAATCGGAAATTGCAATAAGCACATATTTCAATTTGCGCATTTTATTAAGATACTTTAATGTAATCCCTACATCATAAAAAATGGTTTGAGCTGAATTGCCTGCATTATATCCTTTAAGACTGAAATAAGACGGGTTAATTCCATGCAGCGATTGAGAAGTTCCAAGCACCAGCACTTCAATTGAATCAGCCTGCGATTCCAGTTGCTGCCTTTTTAAATTATAACTGTTAGTGATTGTTCCAAGCCCTTTTTCAAATATGAAAACAACCACCGAAGTCAACGATGCAAGCACCAATAAAAATAAAGCCGATTTCAAAAAAAACTTCTTCATCTTAAAATTGAAAATAAATAAATTCGCGGTGGGAAAAAATTCCCAGGAAGGCGATAAAATAAAATACGAGTATATACAGTGTCCACCTGTAAACAACAGGCATTTTCAATAGGTAAGATTTTAAATTTCTCTTGCTTTTAAGTGTTTGTATGATCTCTAAAAGTGCGATTAAGAAAATACCAAATAATATATCAAATTTTTCCTTGGGGGTCAACCCTGTATTTAATACCCCTGTAGCACTATCTGCGGGACTGATATGAGATGAATGAAAAACAGAATGTATAGCATCTGGTATTCCCGTAAATATATTTTTCGCAATATAAAATGCGGTTGAGATTGAAGATGCACGAAAAAAAATTGCCGCAAAAGAAAATAAAATAAATGTTGTAATAATTGATGAAAACGATGATTTTAAGAATGGGATCTTATCGTTTATGGCATCACGTATTTTTTTTGTTACCATGCCGAATATTATATAAACTCCCTGCAATCCACCCCATATTACAAAAGTCCAGTTGGCGCCATGCCATAGCCCGCAAACCAGGAAAATGATCATTAAGTTCAGATATTGCCGGGATACTTTAACCCGGCTTCCACCCAGGGGTATATAAATATAGTCGCGAAACCACGAAGCCAGTGAAATATGCCACCGTGTCCATAATTCCCCTATAGATTTGGAATGGAAAGGATTGTTAAAATTCAGCATCAATTTAAAGCCCATAACCCTGGCTGCACCAATGGCTATGTCGGAATACCCTGAAAAATCGCAATATATCTGGTAGGAAAAAAAGGCAGTAGCAAG
>DATHNK010000323.1:0-5253 GCA_035486075.1 Bacteroidia bacterium | reverse complement strand
CTGCGGCCAGGCTCCCCCGCCAAAAAATCAACCCACAGCTGTTAATTTATATACTGTAAAATCTGAGATTGTGACTTATTACGATAAATACCCCGCCAATACCGTAGCTTTGAGCCAGGTTGATTTACGTCCGGAAGTTCAGGGATATATAACAGACATTGCTTTTATTGAAGGCAACCATGTAAAGAAAGGACAGAAATTATATGAAATTGACCAGCGCCTTTACCAGGATGCCTATGACCAGGCAAAAGCCAATGAGGAGGTAGCTGAAGGTAACCTGAAACAAGCCCAACAGGATGCTGACCGATATACCTACCTGAATAGTCAGGATGCAGTTGCCAAACAGACACTGGACCATGCTTTAATTACATTGGAAAATGCAAAAAATTCTGTTAAGGCAGCTGAACAGGCAATAAAAATGGCAGCCACCAATTTAACATATTCCGTTATTTCTGCCCCTTTCGATGGCACCATAGGTTTCAGCCAGGTAAAACTGGGAAATATGGTAACCGTCGGCCAAACTGTTTTAAATACTATATCAACGGATGATCCAATGGGTGTTGATTTTTTGATTTCGGAAAAACAACTCCAGCATTTTGATGATCTTAAAAATACCACTCAGCAAACGATCGATTCACTATTCAGTATTATACTTCCAAACGATTCAATTTACCCGTATGGCGGAAAAATTTCGGTAATAGACCGTGCTGTTGACCAGCAAACGGGAACTATCCGGGTTAGAGTAGTGTTTCCTAATCCTAAACTAACATTGCGCCCCGGGTTAAGTTGTGTGCTCAGAGTGCATAACCAGGAAACAAAACCCAAACTAATTGTACCAAGCAAAGCAGTAGTTGAATTGATGGGGGAATATTTTGTTTATTTAGTAAAAGATACAACTGCACCTGATCCGAAGGATTCAACCAAAACACATCCGGTTACAATAGCCATTCAGAAAAAAGTAAAGTTGGGACAAACAATAGCACCGAATGTTATTATTGAAAGTGGCTTAAAAGAAGGTGCAAAAATTGTGGTTGACGGTGTACAATCCCTGCATACCGGTTCTGAAATAAGGGCAGGGATGAAACCTGAAGGCGCAAAAGGAGAAAAAGACGGAACCGGAAAACCCGGTGGCAGTGAAAATAAGAAAGACAGTACTAAACATAACGGGAATTAATTTTTCTATTCTTTTCCGACACTCAACGATAGTATGATAGCAGACACTTTTATCCGAAGACCAGTTACTGCAATCGTTGTATCGCTTGTATTAGCTCTCATCGGAGCTATTTGCATTCTTAATCTTCCGGTGAATCAATATCCGGATATTACACCTCCTGTTGTACAAGTTACCGGCCAATATACCGGCGCGGATGCCACAACAGTGGAACAAACAGTTGCTACTCCGATTGAGGAACAGGTGAACGGAACGCATGGCATGGAATACATGCAGAGCAACAGCGCTAATAATGGGTTGATGCAAATCAACACCACTTTTAAAGTCGGGACCAATATTGATATTGCAACGTTGGATGTACAAAACCGCGTAAGTATTGCCACTCCATTGCTTCCGGCGGCAGTTAGCCGCTTGGGTCTTACGGTGCGTGCTTTAAATCCAAGCGCATTAATGCTGGTAGCTCTTTACTCTCCCGGTGGAACCCACAACATTACTTTTTTAGATAATTACACCAATATCTTTATTCAGGATGCTTTGTTGCGTGTTCCGGGTGTTGGAGCCATTACAACACTGGCTGATAATTTCAGTATGCGTGTATGGCTGAACCCTGATAAAATGGCAGCTTATGCCTTATCGCCAACGGATGTTATTAATGCTTTGAACGAACAGAACTTACAGGTGGCGGCAGGCTCTGCGGGTGTACCACCCCAACAGAAAACGCAAACCTATGAATTAAGCATATTGGTTAATGGAAGGTTGAATACGGTTTCTCAATTCGGAAATATTATAATCAAAACATTACCCGATTCAGGAAAAATGGTCTACCTGAAAGATGTAGGAAGAGTAGAATTAGGAAAGTTTACCTACTCCAGCAACTCTTATGTAGATGACAAACGTGCATCAATACTCACTATTTATCAAACTCCGGGAAGCAATGCTTTGCAGACTGCAAGTGCAATTACTAAAGAATTAGATGAACTTAAAGCATCATTCCCAACCGATGTAGATTACAATATCCCTTTTGAAACAGTTACTGTTGTTAAAGTCTCCATGCAAGAAGTGGTGGAAACACTTCTTATTGCTCTTTGCCTGGTAGCTTTTGTGGTTTTTTTATTTTTACAGAATTGGCGTGCTACATTAATTCCGGTCCTTGCAATTCCTGTGTCAATCCTGGGAACATTCGCATTTTTTATTCCGTTAGGATTTACAATAAATACACTCACCATGTTTGGTTTTGTATTAGCAATTGGTATAGTAGTGGATGATGCCATTATTGTGGTGGAGGCCGTTCAGCATTATATGGATTCCCAGAAATTGCCTGTTAAGGAAGCTACCCAGCGTGCTATGAATGATATTTCGGCCCCTGTAATTGCAATCGCCTTAATTCTGGCTTCTGTGTTTGTTCCGGTAGGTTTTATTCCCGGCATTGTGGGTCGTTTGTACCAGCAATTTGCTATAACCATTGCAGTATCCATAATACTTTCCGCTTTTATAGCCTTATCATTGACTCCTGCTTTGTGTACGTTACTTTTAAAACCAAAAGATGAGAACAAAAAAGTAAGAGGATTAAATAAATTATTTGAGAAGTTTAATACCTGGTTCGAGTCAATAACAAATCACTATGCCAATGGAGTGCAAAGCGGTATCCGTAAATCCAGGTATGTTATTATATTATTGCTGTGTATAGGTGTCGCAACATTCTTCCTTTTTCAACATAAGCCTTCCGGATTTATTCCGAGTGAAGATGACGGACTTATTTATGTCACTTATGAATTACCAGAGGCATCAGCTACCATACAATCGGTGGATGTAATGTCCAAATTAATGGATGTTGTAAAATCAACTCCGGGTGTGGAACACTATGCTGCATTGGCCGGATTTAATGTTATAACAGGTGCAACCAAATCGAACAGCGGCACAATTTATGTTCAGCTAAAGCCCTGGGATGAACGCAAAAAATCTGCCCAGCGGATACCGAATGTATTAGATATTATGCGTGAACGCATTGATAGTGCAAATATTAAAAATGCAAATATTGTAGTTATTCCTCCCGCTCCAATACCGGGTATCGGGCAAACTGCCGGATTCAGCTTCCAGATTGAACAACGTAATACAAATGATGATGTTCATCAATTTGAAACAGTGGTAAATAATTTTGTCGCAGAGGCTAACAAAAACCCGGCCATAACAAATGCTTTTACTTATTATTCGGCGCACACACCGAGTTACAGCCTTACAGTAAATAGGGAGAAATGCAAAAAAATGGGTGTTCTTATTTCCGATGTTTTTACCGCCATACAGGTCTACATGGGAAGTTATTATGTGAACGATTTCACTTTATACAACCGTACTTTCCACGTCGTTGTTCAGGCAGATACCACCTACCGGAGAATGATATCGAATATGGATAAATATTATGTAAAGAACCAGACAGGTGAAATGCTTCCATTAAGTTCACTTATCAGTTACATGCCCACTGAATCAGCCCCGCTATTATCGCACTTCGATATTTTTCGCTCAGCGGAAGTGGATGGCTCTTCGCCTGAAGGATACAGCAGCGGCCAGTCTATAGATGCATTAAAACAAATTGCCGATAAGGTATTGCCCCAGGGTTATGGCTATGATTTTTCAGGGTTGAGTTATGAAGAAATACAGGCAGGTACATTAACCATTTATATCTTCTTATTTTCACTCCTCTTTGTTTTCCTTTTCCTGGCAGCTTTATATGAGAGCTGGTCCGTACCATTTTCGGTTTTACTGGCCGTGCCAATTGGCGCTTTTGGAGCAATTATTGTGCTTACATGCATCCCCAGCCTTACCGATAATGTATACGCTCAAATAGGGCTCATTACCCTAATAGGGCTCGCAGCCAAAAATGCAATTTTGATTGTGGAGTATGCTAAAGTACGTGTGGATGTGGGAGAGGATTTGATACAATCTACACTTGATGCTGTAAAACTCAGGTTGCGCCCGATCATAATGACCTCGCTGGCGTTTATTTTAGGCGTTATGCCATTGGTATTGGCAACCGGTGCCGGTGCAGTGGCAAGAAGAGCTATCGGTGTTACTGTACTTGGCGGAATGATCGCAGCTTCTTCCATCGCTATATTTATTGTTCCTGTATTGTTTGTTGTAATTGTGAAAATAGCTTACGGGAAAAAAGGATTGGAATACCTGGCAGCACATAGGGATGAGTTAACGGCAAAGGCTAAGGAAGAAAATGAAGGGAAGGGCGGGGCAAAGCCAGTTGATCCGGAGAAAAAATGAGGAAATTCGACTTAATTGAAAAATTAACTGACAGCAAATAATGCCGAAACTAAAACGAAAAATAATTTCAAGAGATTGCTTCGTTCCTCGCAATGATGAATTGGTGCTAAGTATATTATTGGAAAGAACTGTACGGAACTTTTCACTTTTCACTCCGATAGAATGATTGCCGATACATTTATACGAAGGCCGGTCACAGCAATTGTTATAGCTCTTGTTATAGTTATTCTCGGAGGCATTTGCATGTTTAACCTTCCCATTAACCAGTATCCGAACATTACCCCTCCGGGAGTATCAGTCAGCACAAACTACACCGGGGCGGATGCCCAAACGGTAGAGCAAAATGTTGCTACTCCACTGGAGGAATCTATCAATGGTGTAAAAGGGATGGAATATATATCCAGCAACAGTACCAGTACGGGTGCGTTAGGTGTTAGCGTAACTTTTAAGGTGGGTACCAATGTAGATATTGCCGCCCTTGATGTTCAAAACCGGGTCGGTATTGCCACGCCATTGTTACCGTCGGATGTAAGCCGTTTAGGTGTAACCGTGCGGGCAAAAAACACAAGTATGTTAATGCTCGTTGCTCTTTATTCCCCAAAAGGAACACATAACATTACATTTTTAGATAATTACAACAACATCTACCTGATGGACGCCCTGCTGCGTGTACCTGGTGTAGGAGACATCACATCGCGTGCAGATAACTTTAGCATGCGTATATGGATGGACCCTGAAAAGATGGCCTCCTACTCTATCATTCCGCAGGATATTTCTGCTGCTTTAAATGAACAGAATGTGCAGGTAGCGGCAGG
>DATHNK010000322.1:0-3009 GCA_035486075.1 Bacteroidia bacterium | reverse complement strand
TGACCAATGGGCAAAATGACTCATATTGATATTCTTCCGAAGGATAAAGCAGGGGTTTGCGGGATACCACACCCTCTCCTTCCACCTCATTCCATCCGCTCATACTGTCGAATATATACCAATGTCTCCGGAGCAACTGAATGGCACTATTGGTGTTGTTTTCAATGGTAATCCGGTATGAAAAAATAAAATAACGGTTTGTAGGACGTGAATGACTCTCCTCATATGTACTTTGGACCGTAATTTTAACCCCGTGGGTTGTAAGGGTAACCATAATATCGCAAGTATAGTAAATTGAATGATAAGTATGGCAAATTTTATCCTTTTTTGGGAATTCCAATGCCAATCCCATCTAAAAAATCAACATCTTTGATGTTTCTTAATAAATAACAAATGAACCTTACCTCTCCTCCATTTTTAAAATCAGGCGATTGCATAGGCATTGTTGCCCCTGCCCGTAAAATTTCGGCTAAAGAACTAAATCCTGCTATTAAACAATTGGAAAGCTGGGGGCTTAACATAAAATTGGGAAAGAATATCTATGCCATTAACAACCAGTTTGCCGGAACCGATTCACAAAGGCTTGCCGATATGCAGCAAATGCTGGATGACCCTGATGTGAAAGTTATCATTTCAGCACGGGGCGGTTATGGTTCTGTAAGAATAATTGATGATCTCGACTTCTCCTTTTTTCGCCATCATCCAAAATGGATTGCCGGATTCAGCGATATTACTGTATTCCATAATCATATACCGAAGCACTATGATATTCAGACCTTGCATTGTACCATGGCATTTAATTTTGACAAGGATAAAGAATCAACGGAATTACTTAGGGAGGCGCTTTTCGGAGTATTGAAGGATTATTCAATAGCGCCCCAGCCGCTCAATAGAAAAGGCACAGGCTCAGGCATGCTTTGCGGTGGCAATCTATCAATGCTTTATGCTCTTGCAGCTACTCCATCAGACATTGATACTTTCGGCAAAATATTATTCCTGGAAGACCTGGACGAATACCTTTACCATATTGACCGCATGATGATGCAGTTGAAACGAGCCGGAAAACTGGCTAACCTTGCAGGTTTGGTAACAGGAAGTTTTTCAGAGATGAAAGACAACACCATTCCTTTTGGAAAAACAGCCGAAGAAATTATACTCGATTCGGTAAAAGAATATGACTTTCCGGTTTGTTTTGGATTCCCGGCAGGGCATGGGCAGAAAAATTTTCCGCTATATATAGGAAATACTGTTGAACTTGATGTGAATACGGATAAGGTTATATTTAAAAATTTAAATCCCTTATGATGAAAAAACTTTTTAGTATTTGCATTTTGGCCTTACTAAATACAAGTGCCATTATTGCACAGGATACATGGACCAGTGCAGATGGTCTCAAATACACCAAAGATGACGGTATACAGAATCAATGCCAAAAGGATAATCCGGGAACTGTTTTATTTTCTGTAAGACACCTCGACCCGGTAGAGACTACTCCCGATAAAATGGCCGCCACCTTCAGTATAAGTGATAATATTTACGCCAAAGTACTTCTTACAACTTGTCTGTCTAATTATAAAATATACATAGGAAATACCGCTACAAAAAATGGCGAGAACAATTATTTTGTTTATGCCTATATTGATGGTGTAAAACAGAATTATAAAATTGTGGACGGGCCTTTAGGTCAAAACATCCTTACTAAAACCATGTTCAGTGTTGTATTGAAGGGTGAAGGAGACGACGCGTCTCTCAACAATCCTAACTTTATCAACTCCCTGAATACACTTACTGATGGCAACCATAGCGTAAAAATAGAAGTGTGGGCCGGTATCGAAAACTCTGCCCAATCAAAAGTACCAATAGCAACAGGACACTTTACTATCTCGAGAAGTAAAGGCAATAAAGCAAGCATAGGTATAAATTTTGGCACTATTAAAGCCCTTATGAGTGATCCTGAATTAGAAAGCAATATACTTGCCGCATTGAAAGAATATGCCCAAACTGCCAAATGGATTGAAACATACACCGACGTAAAGATAATGTCGAACTCCTGGACCATACTTCATAATGATGCAACAGGTGCTATTATAGGCCGGATAATTGGTGCCGCAGGTAAGGCCAACTGGCCCGACGGGCATTGCACCTTTCAGATATTTACCATGGAACAGCAATATGATGGCTCCGCCTACCAGAAATCGGTTTCGGTTTTTGCAACAGGTGAACAGACACAGATTGATTGCAAGTAAAACATTTCCCGCAGATCAAACGCAAATATTCCATCAGAATAGAATATCAACAGGAATTTTGGCTTTAGCCCAACATACAACTTTAGCGTTTAGCTAAACAATTCTTGAAGCTCTATTTATGTTTTTGCTCGCTAATGAATTTGTATTTTTTTGTCAGCATTAAAGAGATAAAAGGATTCATTGTATTATCCTCGATAATATCGGGGAATGGTATCCGTCCCTGGAAAAGCAACACACTGAAATCTCCTCCTCTTTTTTGGCCTTGAGAACCATGGCACCCCATGCAACCACCCATGTTAAATTCCTGAAAAGACCCATGCTGACGTATAAATACATTGTAATCGTATTCCGGCTTCCCTTGACTTGACCGGGCAAAAGGGTTTACGGCATAATTGGAGATACTTCCTCTCGCCGTATCTAAAGCTCCGCTGAAATGCTGCAAGGAAGGGTTGGTTTCTACCACCTCATTGGCCAAAAAATAGGTTGGAGCCAAACTGTCATTTATTTTTGCGCTGTCTCTTATATAATCAAGCGGTTTAGCCTGCACATTCACCAGTTTGTAATAAAGCCAAACTGCCTTCGGGTTGACTTTTGCAATCAGCTCGTGTGCTGTTTTATTGGCTTTTACAATGACCGGGGGAATGGGATACAGCCGCCTGTTAACTGCAACTGGCCCTCTGAAGGTATCCTTACTGGTTGCCGAACCCTTAAGTATAGCTTCCTTGTGAACCACATTTTGAAAATAAAGTTGCGGGTTATTTTT
>DATHNK010000321.1:0-6918 GCA_035486075.1 Bacteroidia bacterium | reverse complement strand
ATCTTACTTTCATAACGAATTAAAGCAAAAAGGCAAATTACTTTCTGCCACGATACGGCTTCACCAGGTAAAATATAAAGAAAAGACTGGTGTTCCACCTATTGACAGGGGTATGCTGATGTTTTATAATATGGGGAAAGTGAATTCAATTCCAGGGTACAATTCTATCTACAATGAAAGAGATGCCAATAATTATGCGTCCTACGTAAAATCCTATCCTCTTCCCTTGGATGTTGCGTTACCTGTATTTAGCTGGGCAGTTATCTTCAGAGATGGCAAAGTGAAAGGTATAAATGAAAAAGCCGTTAACCAAGATTTTAGCACAGACAGCCTGTTCCTATCTGCAGGAAATAATATATTTGTTTCGCGTAAAGCATTCTTTTTGCATGGAAGATATTTTATGAAAAATGATACGGTAAAATTGGAGCAGGTAACCCCTGATATTTGTGAGGATGCAGCCAATAATGTGAGCCGGTATTTAAAGAATGAAAAGCGCACTGTAATCCTGTTTGATTATGATTCCATATACCTTTCAACGTATGATAAAAATGACCTGGACAAGATATTTTCTCTTTCCAACTAGCTATTTTAAAACATATTTAAAAGCGAAATAAAAACTTGAGATGAGAAAGCTTGTTAGTCTAAAATATTCGCTGATAATACTTGCTGTAAGCATAGTTGCAGGAGCCATAATATTGGCCTGTGGCGACATGGGGCCTGATTATGTTGCTTCATTTGTTTCAGCGGATGTAGCACATCTTGATGGAGACTTTGACTCATTTTTTATTTCTTCTGATCCGAAAGACCCTGCCGGAATTTCGTTTGACGCCAACAGCAGTTTTAATGATATTAACAGAGATGAATGGGCTACCTACTTTGATAAAAAAGTAACAGATAAAGATTTAGACTACATTATTTATAAAGCAAGGCTTGGGGAGATAGACTCCTTAATTTTTGCTGTTAAAAAGCCCGGGTATCCTTTGGACACTACACTCCGTAATTGCTCCATCTTAAAATATAAGGACACTAAAAAAGCGACTGACTTCCTTTTTTACATGGGCTATGCCAAGCGTTGCGAGCCTTTTGCTACTCAAAATTTCTCCTGGTATGATGATGAGGAGGAAAAAGCAAAGAAAGAAAGTATCCACGAGGATAATAAAAGCATGTTAGCCCTTGCGGATAAAGGAATAAAACAAGCCACAAACACAGGGACCGATTTTGTAAAGCAACGATATGTGTTCCAGGTTTTGCGTCTTTATTTTATGAATGATGATTCTGACAAATGCATTAATTACTATCACCAAAACGAAAAGCTGATCCAGTCTATTGATAATAGCATACGCTACCGGTGCATGGGTTATTTGGCAGGGGCTGATCTGAAAGTTAAGAATGTAGCCGAAGCCGATTATCTGTATTCTCAGATCTTTGCGGGATGTGTCCCAATGAGGGATGCGGCATATACCAGTTTCCACCCGCAGGAAGATGCAGACTGGAACCACTCCCTTGCATTGGCTAAAAATGATTCGGAAAAAATCAATCTCTGGTTTTTACTGGGTGTCTATGCCGACCCTATGGAATCTATGCAGGAAATTTATAAGATCAGGCCCAAATCTGACTTGCTTAACCTGATGCTGATGCGCAGTATTAACCAATTAGAAGGCGAATCAATTGATACGTATGGAGAAGTTAAAATTTCACCTGATAGAATGAGAGGCGATTTATTGGATTTTGTTGCTATGGTGGCAGCCAATGAGAATAGCGAAAAGCCTTATCTGTGGAACCTTTGTGCAGGTTATCTTGAATGGTTAAATGGCAAGGCCGATTATGATAAATACCTGGATAAAGCAAAGATGGAATGTTCCGGTGATTCACTTGTAATGGAAGAAGCAAGGTATATATCTATTATGGGAAAGGTGCAAGCGGCAGATGTGAAGGATAAAAATTTCGGGAACAATTTTTTAGATGACCTGGCATGGTTAGGTTCTAAGATAACGGTGGAAAAAAATCTCGATTTTTCGGATCAACAGAGGAAAGGCACAGCTTTCGCATGGGCAATTGAATGCATAGCCCAAAAATATTATGAATCTGGAAACAGGGCTATGGCTTATTGTTTTGGTCTGCAAGGTGGATATCAATATAAAGGAGCGCTTGACAGCATAGTTCAGATAATGAATAAACAGAATAAAACCCCTATGGAAACTTATGCTTTAAAAATACTCGGCAAAACAAAGTATGATATTGTGACTATGGAAGCGGAGAACCTCGTATATGATTACAAGTTTAAAGAAGCGGCAGAGCTATATCAACGGGAGCATGTTTTTGGACCTGATTCAACAGAAACTCCGGAAGACGATGATAACGGACATTGGTACGCTACTTCCAACCCCTTCGTAAGCCAGATAAATGATTGTTTTGAATGTGGCGATGGTGTACCTGTGGATAGCAATGAGCCTACAGACGAGACTTTGAACCTTTACGAATTTGCACAAGGAATGATAGCCTATCAGGATAGTTTAAAAATAGATCCGAAAAATGCTGCAATCTATTACTACAGGATGGCGAATGGGTATTACAATATGACCTATTTTGGCTCATGCAGAGGCTACTTTTCTGATATCGGAGAACAATATATGCACGTTTGGTTTGGCCCTTATATGGAACAGGATACTTCCATCCCTGCTGTGATGAATTGTAAAATAGCGGAAGATTATTATGTGAAGGCTATGAACCTGGCTAAGAACCCGGAGTTAAAAGCCAAATGCTGTTTCCGGGCGGCTAAATGCGAACACAATTATTTTTATCAGCACATCCCAAAAGATTTTAAGGGTGATTTTGAAGCCGGAAAATATTTTGCCATGCTGAAGACCGATTATTCCAAAACCCAATATTACCAGGAGATAATTAAGGAATGTGGTTATTTTAAAACATATCTTGGCATAAAATGAAGCTGAATAGTTATCTGCTATCAATACTAAATTTAATGAGACATAAAATAAAATTTAGAAAATATTCCTTCTTTCTTATTTGTATAGGAATAGTTACTACAGCCATAATATTGGCCTGTGTAGATGGAGATGAGGCAGATGGCCCCTCTTCCCTTTTCCCACCGGAAATAACCCACAGTGATAAATACTCCGATTTTTACTTTTCCTATCATGTGCTTTATGGTTCGACCGATGTTAAGCAAAATAACATATCCGATTTTAATAATATAAATATAACTGAATGGGACGGATATTTTAAAAATCAGGTTCATCAGGATGACATAAAATATATGCTCTACGAGGCCCCGACAAGCGCTATTGATGCACTTATATTTTCAATTAAAAAGGCGGGGCATTCAACTGGAAGCGGGGCAAAAGATAATTCTATTCTGCAGTTGAAAGATACCCGTTCCGCACTTGATTTTTTATATTATGCAGGATTTGCAAAACGTTGCGAGAAATATTCTACTTACCAAAATTATGAATGGTGGGATGAAAATCAAAAAGATACCAACGACCCGAAATATGATAAGGACGGAATGGCCAAACTTGAAGATGGCGGATTTAAACAAATAACCAATGTGAAAAGTGATTTTATGAAACAACGCTATGCATTCCAGATACTGCGTTTGTATTACATGAGTGGTGATTATTCCGAATGCATTCAATTCTATTCAGAACAAAAAAATATCCTGGAATCAAACGCCAATAGTATCAAATACAGGGCTATGGGGTATTTGGCCGCAGCACATTATAAACAGAAAGAATATAGTGATGCCAATTATTTGTATTCGTTAATGTTCGACCAATATGATACTATGCGTTTAACGGCTTACTTAAGTTTTCATCCGCAGGAAGAAAAGGACTGGATCCAAACCCTGGCTATGGCAAAAAGCACCAGAGAGAAAGAAATTTTATGGCAAATGCTCGGTATTTACAACGATCCGGAAAGGGCGCTTAAAGAAGTTTATGCACTTAACCCTAAATCAGATTTATTGGATGTTTTACTGGCTCGGGCTGTTAATGTGGAAGAGCAGGATTTTTTGTACCAGGAAGACCAATTTGCAAAACAAGATATTAGTATGAGCCTTTCTGATATTAAATCAGATTCGATAGATGATGAACTTGTGAGTTTCCTGAAAATGGTCGCAGATAAAAAGAACACAGATAAGCCTTATGAATGGGATATAGCGGCAGGTTATTTGGATTGGGCCAAGGGAAATAAATCATTTCAAACATACCTTGATAAAGCTAAAGCCGATTGTGGCGGCGATTCGCTGGTGCTTGATGAGGTAAGGCTTATAGACTTGCTGAATATGGTTAAAACAGGCAAGGCCGGAGATAAAACCTATGAACAAAATGTGCTCAACGGAATAAGTTGGCTTAGAGGTGAGCAACACTCTCCTGACCTTCGTGTGAGTTTTGCGGATGATTTTATTGTAAGTAATTTGGCCAGTAAATATGGAGCAGTTGGAGATAAAGTGAAGTCGGCTTGTTTTCAGCATGGGCTTGAGCACTCGGATCTTTATAATAATGCTTTTCTGGATAGTGTATTGGCATTTATCAAAAAGGAAAACAAGACGCCTTTTGAAGAATATGCATTAAGTGAATTTAAATATGACGAAGAGGATATTCTGGCTATTAAAGCGATAAAACCACTCTATGCACACCGGTTTAAAGAGGTAATGGAAATATGGAGTAAAGATTCAAATATGGGCGAATACGATCTTTCAGCCGACCCGTTTGTAATTCATATAAACGATTGCCATGATTGTGATGCTGAAGATAAAAGCCGGAAAATGTATACGGGGATAAGTTTTATTAAACGGATGATTACTCTGGAAGGTAAGCTGAAGAGCGATCCTGCCCATCTTGCAGAAAATTATTTTCTCCTGGCAAACGGTTGTTATAACCTGAGCTATTTTGGAAATGCAAGAGGAATGTATGAAACTAAAATTACTGAGCTTGACAATGAGTTTTTTGAGTTTCGGGGGGATGCTGATATGCATCACGATACTTTGAGCGATTTTATGAGTTGTAGCCAGGCCGAAGAGTATTACAACAAAGCGATGATAGCTTCCAGTGATCCGGAGTTTAAAGCAAAATGCTGTTTTATGGCTGCTAAATGCGCACAGAACCAATATTATATGAAAGGCGGAAATGCAGGTTATTTTGATGGTGGAAAATATTTTAAGTTGCTAAAGGCAAGCTATGCCGCTACAAAATACTACCAGGAAATAATAAATGAGTGCGGCTATTTTAAAACGTATTTGAAATCTAATTAAGAAATATGGCAAATTTATTTTCTCCTATAAAAATAAAAAATATTGAACTCAAAAATCGCATAGTTGTTTCCCCTATGTGCGAATATTCCAGCACTGATGGCTTTGCTAATGATTGGCACCTGGTGCATTTGGGAAGCAGGGCTGTGGGCGGAGCCGGGTTAATATTTACCGAAGCTACCGCAGTCTCGTTAGAAGGAAGAATATCTCCCGATGATTTAGGAATATGGAAAGATGAGCACATACCGTTTTTAAAACGTATTACGGAATTTATTGAAAAGCAGGGCTCAGTACCCGGTATGCAATTGGCGCATGCCGGGCGGAAAGCAAGTATGGCCTCACAATGGAAGGGTAGTAAATTGGTAAAACCGGAAGATGGAGGATGGCAATCTGTTGGCCCAAGTCCGGTGTCGTATAAAAGTGGTTATTGTAACCCATTGGAATTAAGTATTCCCGAAATTAAAAAAGTGGTTCAGGATTTTCAGGATGCAGCATTACGGGCTAAAAAAGCGGGGTTCAAAGTGCTCGAATTGCATGCCGCACATGGTTACCTAATGAATGAATTTCTTTCTCCCGCCAGCAATTTCCGTACCGATGAATATGGCGGCTCTTTTGAAAACCGTATAAGGTTTTTGTTAGAAATAATTGAAAGTGTTCGGAAGGTATGGACAGAAGAAAACCCATTGTTCTTGCGCATTTCAGCGACCGATTGGAGTGAGAATGGTTGGAAAGAAGTAGACTCCATAAAATTAGCGGAAATTGTGAAAACAAAAGGAATTGACCTGTTGGACTGCTCAACAGGCGGCAACGTGCCCGATATTAAAATACCCCTGAAACCTATGTATCAACTGAGTTTTGCAGAGAATATTAAAAAAGCAACCGGCATAATGACAGGAGCTGTTGGTTTAATTACAACTCCCCAGGAAGCCAATAGTATTATTGAAGAAAACAAAGCAGACCTTGTTTTTATGGCAAGAGAGTTATTACGTAATCCTTATTTCCCTTTGAGTGCGGCTAATGAATTGGGTATGGATATGGCATGGCCTGTACAATATGAAAGGGCGAAGAAAAAGCAGGATTAGTATCTTGAAGATTTTACTTTATCTTGTGCTTCAATAATTTTAATCTCATTCACTTATTCAAATTAATTATTAAATTTGCTCCATAAATAAAACACTATGAAAATAAATATTGGTATTATTCTAATCCTATTAGCGGGATTAACAACTAAGGGACAGGATTCCCCGGCTTTAGCAAATTCTCACCCAGCATTAAACTCTTCCGGAAACGCTAAGGTTTTTGCCTCTCCCGGATGCGTGGAGCTTGGAGGAAGTTTTTCCTTTACCAGCCAAAGTTTTTCAAACCCAAATGGAGGCGGTTCAACTCCTTCCACCAGCCTGATTCTTTTTGCGCCTTACGTCGGCTATTTTCCTATTCAAGGCCTTGAGCTTGGAGTAAACCCCTTATCCGTTTCATCCTCCTCCGATGGTACCGGTGACCACACAACCTCCTTGCTATTTGTGTTTGCGCCTTCTTACAACTTTAATACTCGTTCAATAGCTTATCCATTTATTGAAGGTAATATTGGATACGCATCCATAAGTGAGAGTGGTTCTACTACTAGCATATCGGGCGTGGCTTATGGAGTTCGT